>JAISWV010000175.1 GCA_031270755.1 Synergistaceae bacterium | reverse complement strand
CTGGGCTTTTTCATCAACGGCGTTTACCAGCTCGTGGTACTCTACTTCATGGGGTGGCTGATCCCCATCGGGAACCCGGCCCTCGTGCTCTCGCGCGGCTACGGCATCCGCAACGCCGTGAGCCTCATGGGGCTGCGTACCGTTCTGGACAGGCTGATTCCGCTCGAAATCGGACCCCTCGACATCGGCGCCTTCCACCTCGGCGTCGTGAGCGTCCCCGCGGCGACGTACCTCGTCATCGCCGCGTTCTGCTTCTTCATCGTCTGGTTCCGCCGGACGAAGCTGGGACAGGACATGCGGGCGATCGGACAGGACAGGGCCGTCGCGGACTCGGCGGGCATCCCCGTCGACCGCACGCGCGTCATCGCGATCGTCATCTCGACGGTGCTGGCCTGCTACGGGCAGGTGATCTACCTCCAGAACATGGGGACGCTGAACACCTACAACAGCCACGACCAGGCGGGCATGTTCTCCATCGCGGCCCTTCTCATCGGCGGGGCCAGCGTCTCCCGCGCCGGGATCGGGAACGTCTTTTTGGGCGTCGTCCTGTTCCACCTGATGTTCATCGTCGCGCCGATGGCGGGCAAGAACCTGATGGGACAGGCCCAGATAGGCGAGTATTTCCGGGTGTTCGTCTCCTACGGCGTCATCGCCGTGGCTCTGGTGCTCCACGCATGGAAACGCCACCGCGACCGCATGGAGGCGCGCGGAGCCCTCCGGGGCCCGCAAAAAACGCGAAAGGGGGCGGAATGATGCGCGCGCTGCAACGGACCGTCGCGTTGGTACTGGTCCTTTTGCTTTCCGCGTGGCTCTTCTACATCGGGCGCGAACATCAGGTGCTCCTCGACAACAAGACCATCGAGGCCGGCGGGCAGAGCTTCCGCGCGCTCGCGTTCGTGAAGGTGTCCGTGGCGGGGAAAAACCCCGTCGAGCTGATGCCGCGCGACCGGGACGCGGCGACAGCGGTCGGTCCCCGGTTCACGGTCAGGGCCGAGGTGATGGACGAGTTCGGCGAAGAGGTGGAGAAGGTTGTCGAAAGGGAAATCAAACCGGGATTTTCGGGGAATATGATGATTTCTCTGCCCTTGCTGGCCGCGGGACGGGACGACTTTCTCCTGCCTCCCCCGACCGCGGGCGGGGGCAGAGAAAGCGACGCGCCCGCTTCGGAGGAGAGCGGTGTTGGTGCGCCGGAGGCAGTGCCCGGTCCATGAGGTGGAATGATACAATATAATCGATTTGGCGCCTCCCGGTTCCGCCGGGGGGCGCGGCAATAAAAGAAGTGTCGGTCTGCTTCAATTGGGAGTGATTTTATGGACAAATTTGAGATTCAAATCGATGAAAATGGAAAAATCATCGACTTCCTCAATGAAGAAATACGTCTGGAGCCAAATCCAGAAGAGCTTGTCCGGCAAAAATTTCTTAGAATTTTGCATTATGAATACCAATACCCTAAACGAACGATACGCAGAGAAATTTCCATTTACTGCGGCAGCAAGGAATTAACGGTCGACGGTCATCCTAAACGAGCGGATATTGTCGTATATAATTCCGAAAAAGCTGCGGAAGAAAGAGATCCAGGGCAGATTGCCTTTGTCGTAGAATGCAAAGCCCCCGACGGCGTTGAGGGCTATGATCAGCTTGTTTCTTATATTTTTAATACGAGCGCGAACGGCGGTGTCTGGTATAACGGAGATTCGATTTCGTATTTTCGCAGGCTTTCCGTTCCTAAAAACGAACTCATAGCCTGGATCGGAATTCCCAGATATTCCGAATCATGGGATGCTCTGGGGCGAAGGAAAAAAGACTGTCTGAGGCGCCCGAAAGACATTAAAGGCATACTCAGGAGATGCCACAACAAACTTTACGGCAGAGGCGTCGACGGCGAAGATGAAGACCTTACGATGGATATGGTCCGAATTATTTTATCCAAGGCAACGGACGAAGAAAATACCTCCGAATTGCCGGATTTCTATTGCACGCCCGAGGAATACAACAGCGAAGAGGGCAGAAAAAAAGTAGCCGGCCGTATATGTGCCTTGTTTGAAAAAATGAAAGAACACAACAAGGATGTCTTTGCGAAAGAAGAACGAATAACGGTAGGCCCCCGCGCTATCTGCGAAGTGGTGAACGAATTGCAGGATTATCGTTTGCTGAGCGATCTTTATCGAGCCAACGATTGGGATATAATGGGTTATGCCTATGAACAATATACCGCCACATATTTGAAGCGTCAAAAAGGCCAATTTTTTACCAACCGTTTGATCGTCGATTTTATGGTTAAAATGCTGAAACCATCTTATGATGACATAATCCTTGACCCTGCCGGAGGATCCGGCGGTTTTTTGACAGGCGCAATGCGTTATGTAAGAAAAATCATCTTGGAAGGAAAAGGGACGGACATATCCAAACAGCGGCAGTTGGATAGGCATAGAGATAATCTTTTTATGGTGGAAATAAGCAAGAGGCTCGTGAAAATTGCCAAGACGGCCATGATTTTGAACGGTGACGGACATGCGGGCCTGACGCAGGGCGACAGTCTTGGAGATATTCGCAATCTCAATGAAAGAATCCGAATATCTTGCGGTTTTGGCGTTCCGAATATTATTTTGACGAATCCGCCTTTCGCCGGCGTAGGGGAAGGAAAAATCTCTGATCCGAAAGTATTGGACAATTTCTCTACGGGTATGCGGTGGACGACGCGAGACGGCGCGTGGACCAAAACAAGTGAATTGTTATCCGACGGAGTCCCGCCCGAAATGCTCTTTTTTGAGAGATGCCTTCAATGGCTGGCTCCGGGGGGACGGACGGGCATTGTCATGCCGAAAAGTTTCTTGGACACGCAAACATATTTCCCTTTGAGGAAGTTGATTCTCGACGACTACATTTTACGCGCCGTCGTAAACTGCCATAAAAATACGTTCCAACCCCATACGGGAGTGCGGACGTGTCTCGTGTTTGTGGAAAAGCCCTCAAACGGGGAACGTCCGCCTGACAATTACCCCATATATATGGCTATCTCGAAAAGAATCGGACAAGACAGCGAAGGTTTTCCTATATTCAGACGAGATGAAAAGAACACGATAACGGATGAAATTGACCATGACCTTTCTACTGTCTTTGCCGATTATGAATTGTTTCTCGATGAGAAATTAAACCCTTCCGAACACAGATTCTCTATTGAAAAAAAGCAAATTGACGAATTGCTGCGGATCAATCCTCAGGTTTATATGCCCAATATCAACGAAACGATACGTAAGATCCAAGAAATCGAAAAAAAAGGATGGTCGGTTACGACTCTAGGACAAATAGATAAAAAGATTCAGATATTCAAGGGGCCCAGGTTAAAAACCGAAAATATTGTCGTCGACAAAAACGACGGCGCGGAAGATTTGGAAATTTATTACACTCCGACCGCAATCTTGCAGGAGAAATCGGAAAGCGCCAAATATATCGATATGAAACATGCCGACAAAAAACAGCTGGCGACGATAGCAAATATACGGGTGAGAAGAGGAGACATTGTTATCTCCCGTTCCGGGACTATCGGCCGAGTGGCGTATATCACGAAAAGATTGGACGGCGCTATCGCGTCGGACGATTTAATTCGTGTTCGTATAGAAGATGAAAATATCAGGCTTTATGTTTTTTCGTATTTACAAACCGAATATGCTCAGGATCAAATGACGAAAAATGAATATGGTTCGGTTCAGCAGCATCTTGAACCGAACCATATCAAAGACATTCTGATTCCAATGCCGGACAGTTTCGATGAAATCGAAACTGTAATCGGAGTGGTAAAATCATACATCGAAAAACGGGAAGGCATGGAAGACGAAAGTAAGAATATAAACAAAAATATAAGTTCTATGATTGAGAAATTAGTACAGAATGCAGTTGACAAGAGGTGAACGGAAAGATGGTTTTGCGTGATTTTGACGAGCTGATCCGAAAAGTAAAGGACTCCGGCAGCCCTCGAAGGGTGGTCGTCGCCGCGGCAGCCGACGAACATTCTCTGGAGGCCGTGCTGCGGGCGCAAAAAGACGGAATGGTAACGCCCGTTTTGGTGGGCGATAAGGCGAAAATCGCGGAGGCTCTCTCGAAATTGGGCGCTTCCGTCCCCGAACAGGACATCTACGATGCCCCCGAAGCGGAGCCCGCCGCCGCCAAAGCCGTTTCACTCGTCCGCGAAGGCAAGGGCGATTTTCTCATGAAAGGGAAACTGGAGACGGCCCAAATGCTGAAACCCGTCGTCAACAAAGAATCCGGGCTCGGAACAGGTCGATTGATGTCCCATTTCGCTTTTTTTCAATCTCCCCGCTACCCTAAACTCCTCGCCATAGTCGACGGGGGCATGGTGCCTTACCCCACCCTCGAACAGAAGAAGGCGATTATCGAGAGCTCGGTCGGCGTGCTGAAGAACCTGGGATACGAAAACCCCAGGGTCGGCGTTTTGGCCGCCATAGAAAAACTCAACCCCAAAATGCCGGAGACCATCGACGCCGACGCGCTCTATCGAATGAACGCCGAAGGGGAAATAAAAGGCTGCGTCGTGGCGGGCCCTATCTCTCTGGACTTGGCCCTCGACCCCGAAGCCGCGAAAATCAAAGGCTATCATGGAAATCCCGTGGCCGGCGACGCGGATGTTCTCGTCGTCCCCAATATCCACACGGGCAACGCGCTGGGCAAAAGCATCCTCGTCCTCGGCGGAGGCTTGATGGCGGGCTTCGTCATGGGGGCGCGGGTCCCGATCATCGTCACCTCCAGAGGGGCGTCCTCGGAGGAAAAGTATCTGTCGCTGGTCTTGGCCGCCGCAAGCTCCAAAGCGTAGCCGGAAGACGCCCGAAGAAAAGAGGGGCGCGGGCCTTTCATTTGTTTTGTTGCAGCCGCGCTGGTATAATAGCAACGGAAAGGAAGTGGAGCCGATGACGCAGGTATCGGTCAACATCCAACGCGAACGCCGCATCTCCTTCGGGGTATCTCTTGATCCATTTTACAGCGAGCGCAATATGTCCGCTATCGACGAGGCCGCCCGCCAGATCGAGCAGGGCAGGGTCGTGGTAAAAACGCTGGAAGAGCTTGAAGCGATGGCGAATGAATAAACTGACATTTGCTGAAAAAGCATGGGAAGATTATCTATACTGGCAGACGAACGATAAAAAGACTCTCAAACGTATCAATCTCTTGCTTCAAGACATTTTCTGCAACGGCAACGATGGTATAGGCAAACCCGAACCGCTCAAACACCGCGACAGTTGGAGCCGCCGTATCGACGAGGTGAACAGGCTTGTTTACAGTATAAGCGAAGGTTCCGTCGAGATATTACAATGCCGTGGGCATTATGACGATTAAGTGAACACAACCAATCAAAAGCTCAGGGGGGCTTCGCCCCCCTGAGCTTTTGATTGGGCACTTCCCGAATTCAAACGCCGCGGATTCGGTCTTGCCGGGTCAGTTCCGGCGCCTTCCGCGCGGGGCGAGGAACGCGAGCGCGGCAGCAACCGCCGCCAAAAATCCGATCCCCGCGTCGCATCCGCCGCCTCCGCCCGATCCGCTGTCCGACGCTTTGGCTCCCAGAAGCCACAGAGACCCCTCGATAGTGTCGTCCGCCACGCCGTCGGCCACCGTCAGATACCTGTCTTCGATCAGGCGGGGCTTCCCGTCGGGGGCGGGGTCCGCGTCGCTCAGGAATATGTCGAAGACCAGCGTCAGGCCGTTGTTGCCGCTGTTCCACCTGCCGCGTCCGGCGGTCGAAACGCTGTCCTCGGTCAGCGCCTCGGATGCGTCGATGCCGGAGCCGCCGGCGTCAACCAAAATAGACTCGTTTCCGTCCCGGTCCGTGAAGGCCAGTTTCAGCCTGCCGAAAAGCTCCCTCACCTCGCTTTGGGTGATCTTCGTAACCTGACGGCCAAGGAGCTCGCTGACGTAGGGCCATGTCACGTTGTACGTGACGCGGACCGGCAGCACCCCGCCGCCGGAGCCGGACTTGGGGACGTAGGCGGCGGACGCGAAGCCGGACGAAGCGCCGCTCAGGATCACGGAGACGGACGGCGCGACCGGCGTCCCGCCCGGGTAGGAGGAGGCGGGGACGGACTCGAAGGAAATCATATTGTCCGAAATGTTCGTCACCTGCGTGGGGGCGACTTTGTAGGCGCTCTCGAATTCGCCGGCGAACGGGTCTCTGTCGATCACTCTGGAGTCGAAGTCCAAAAGGGAAAACGCCGCCGCGTACTTCGAAAGGTAGGAGTCGTTGAAGTCTCCCAACTGCCGCCGGACTTCGGGGTCGATGTTGTTGTCGTAGTCGCTTATCCATTCCTCGCTGACCGTGAGTTCGCGGGCGTGGGTCTTCCGTTCGTTGTTCGTTCCCAGTTTTTGCGTCGTGACGCTGATGGTGGTCGTGCCCAGCCTCAGAGAGACGAGGTTGCCGTATTGGTCGATGGCCGCCACGCTCGGATTGCTGCTGGCCCACGTGACGGGCTCGGAGCCGGAAGTCTCTCCGTTTTGATAGGTGACCAAGGCCGTCAAGCTGCATGTCTGGCCGATTCTCACCATCGTGTTGGGAATGCCGCTCATCTCGATGCCGGCAATGGTGTTTGGATCATCAGGATCGATTCCGCCGCTGCCTCCTCCTCCACTCTCGCTTTCATACGCGCCAACATCGCTGTTGTTGCCCTTGGGACGCTCTTTTCCGCGTTCGTCTATATGCAGAGATGTGGACGAAGCGAAGTATGTGCTGAAAAGACTCTGCGCCATTTGTCCCGGAATGAAATTCAACGCCGGATTGACGGTGGCGGGTGTGGAATCTACCAAGGCCAAAGTTTGTAAAGTTTTATGGGATCCTAAAGCGGAACCGACATCTAGGGTTACTCCGTTATCTGCAAGTGCTGCACTACCGAAAAGCAAACGTGGAGTATACTGCGAACCGTAAGGATCCATGTCGGAGCCCCTCTCTTGTCTTACATCGGGATCGTTCTGCCAGGAAACTTCTCCGGCGGGCGCGCCTGACGAACCAGTAACACTGTGGTTTCCCACAATATTATAGCCTCTGGATGTGATGATTCCATTGGCTCTGAAGGTATCGAACCCGTCCGTCGCAATATTGCCGACAAACGCCGACGCGGCAATATGAAGAATATTTGCCGCTGTATAGAGAGCGCCGCCTTGTCCGCCGCCTGCGTTATTCTTTACAAATGTACAATAAAATATAACGGAAGGATTTGAAGAAATTCCATCCCCGTCAATATATAGCGCGCCGCCTTTGCCTTTACCTGCTTGGTTCTCCACAAAAGTACAATTGGCAAATCTGGATGTCTCCGCTTCTGTAAATACAGCGCCGCCTTTGGCGTCAGCATCGGGTGTCATTATGTTATTACCCGTAAAGGTACAGCGACTGAAAAGTACATTTTTCCCGGTCAGTGCCGCAGCGCCTCCGCTAGTTTTTGAATAGTTTGAGTTAAAAACAGATGTATAGAACTCTATAGTCTGGCGATTACCTGCAAGGAAGACAGCCCCGCCCTCTGCATAGTTGGATTGGTTTTGCTCGAACAGGCAATCTCTAAGCGTACTCGTTTCCTCGGAACCACCTAACAAAAAAATAGCTCCACCGGAGTTCTTGGCGTTGTTGGCGCAAAATGTAGTACGGTTCGCAATGATTCTCTCTGCAACAACCGCGCCGCCAGGCGAATTTAAGGCCGTATTTCCCTGACCTTGCGTCAAATTGCCGAAGACACAGTTGGTGAAGTCGCTTAATCCCCCGCTGTATGTTGCTCCCCCGCTTCCATCTGCGGCTTCGTTGCCAGTGAAAATAGCATTCTTCAATTTAATTTCGCCGACACTGCGTAGCGCGCCGCCACCGTTTTGCGCCTTGTTAGCACTGAAGGTTATAGATTCGTTATCGGGAATCGTCGAGTCGATACTGGTAGCGTATATCGCGCCGCCGCCGCCGGAATTCGTTTCTCCTGATTTGTTGTCTGTAAATGTCCCGCCATTTACACGGACAGTCCCTTTCTCGCTGTAAAACGCGCCCCCCGAACCTTGGGCGGCGATATTGTTCGTAAACATTTCGCCGCGGATTGTCGAGATGGCTGCGCCTCCAGCAAACACTGCTCCGCCGTCCTGCCCGGCCTGATTATAGGAAAATTCTCCGCCGTCTACGTTGACAGCTCCGGTACTGTAAAAGGCGCCGCCTGAAACACCAGCTGTGTTGGTGCTAAACGTCCCGCCTGAGATCGTTGACGCCTCGCCTGTATACACTGCTCCGCCATTGCCCATGGTTGCTTTATTGCCGGAAAAATTTGCGCCGTCCACGTTCAATACCCCTGCATGATGGACAGCTCCGCCGTCGGTTTGTGCGGTATTGTTTGTGAAGTCGAATCTAATGTCGAGGGAGAGCGGTACTACCGTGGCAACGGCGGCAATGGCTCCTCCCTTGTCGGCGCTGTTGTCATTGAATTTGAAACTCCGTGCGCTTCCGTTAAACACCGGCAACGCCTCCAGATAAAGGGCTCCACCGTTTGTTTTGGCTTTGTTGTTCGTGAATGTTCCGCCGTCGAATGTCACTGTTCCCCCCGCGACATTGACAGCTCCACCTGTCGCGGCTTCATTGCCCGTGAATGAGCCGCCATTGAATGTCGCTGTTCCCCCCGCGACATAGACGGCCCCGCCAGCGTCTGCGGAGTTATTCGTAAAAGACGTTGAGGCATCAAAGCTCGCGTTCCCTCCATTGACTTGAATTGCCCCCCCGTTACCGGAAGCTCTTTGAGCGTTCCGAAAAGCTACTCCCTTAAAGGTCACGTTACCTGTGTTAGAGATTCTGAAAATCGGCAAACTGTTCCCGTCAATCGTCCCGCCTTTAATGGTGACGTCCCGCGATATTTCGATGTTGTTACTACCTAGAGTCAACGTAATGGGGGCCGAGATAGTAATAATATCTCCACTGCTCGGATCCTCAATAGCTATTATGAGTTCATCTAGCGTCTTTACATCTACCTCTACCGCCCAGCTTGCCCTTCCTCCCCCCAGTACCAGCAAACACGTGAAAAGCACTGCAAAAATCTTTCTCATTTCTTACGCCTCCATGCCAGAATCGCCGACGCGCAGGCCAGAAACGCCGAAATCCCAAGACCGACGCCGCAGCCGCTTCCGTTACCCCGCCTGCGGTCCGTTTCGACATACCTGGCGGGG
>JAISWV010000169.1 GCA_031270755.1 Synergistaceae bacterium | reverse complement strand
ACTCACGGACGGGGGTGATGGTCTCCGTCCAGGCTTGGGTGGAATTCACGTTCCCCGCCAGATAGGGGGCAAGTCCGCGCTCGTAGATTCTGTTCCAGGTGGGGTACATGGTGAAGAGCGTGAGGAAAAGCGCCAAGCCGACGATAGTCTGTTGAGGCGGCGTCTGCTGCAGGCCCACGGAGCGCTGGATGAAGCCCAACACGACGACGATCCGCGTAAAACTCGTCAACATCAACAAAATGGCCGGGGCCAGGCTCAATATCGTCAAAAGCGCCAAGATTTGCAAAGAAAGGGCCACGTCCTGGGGAGAGTCCGCGGGGGTGATGCTCAACTGCAACAGGGGAATGGGAATCCTCGGTGCTTCGTCGACGATGGCGGCCTCGGCGGGGGCGGAAAGAAACGCGAAAAAGGATACAAAAACGAGAGCAAAAACCGTCACGAGCGCGAAGCGCGCCGCAAGACAGCCAGGCGCGGACAAGTCCCCCCCGGGCAGTCTACTTTTTTCCCTGTTCTTTTCCTTCCGGTTCTTCTTCCGAGCGAAGCCATTCTTCATATTTCCACCTGCCCAAGAGACGGGTTCCCGCATGTCCGGACGTCAGGGCAAAAACCTCGGGACCGCATCGCAGAACAAAAAAAACATCCTTACCCAAAGGCAAGGATGCCATAATTTTCACATGGTTCGTGTTTTGCCTCACCCAACCCCTGTTTTTGGCCAAACCGACAAAAACGATGGCCACAGCCATCATAATGGCCAGAGCCACAACCACCCGTATCACGTAAGGCGTCAGGCCAACTTCTCCCGTGGTCGAACGACTCCTTGAAAAGAAACGTCAAAAAAACTGCGTTCTTTAAGCCAACACCTTCGAGATCGCCTCGATGACGCGCTCCGGTTGGAAGGGTTTGACGATGAAGTCATTGGCTCCCGCTTGAATGGCCTCGATGACCATAGGTTGCTGCCCCATAGCGGAAACCATCACGATCTTCGCCGCGGGATCCAAAGCTTTGATCGCCTTCACCGCGTCGATCCCGTTCATCTCCGGCATGGTGATGTCCATCGTCACGATATCGGGCTTGAACTTCTGGTAAGCCGCGACTCCGAGCTTCCCGTTCTCTGCCTCGCCGACGATTTCGAAATCGTTTTTCTGAAGAATATCCTTCAACATCATACGCATAAAGGCAGCGTCATCCACGATAAGAACCTTTTTGCCCATGCTGCACCCCTCATTTACTAAGATTCTTCGGCTCTTCGGCCCCTGCGGAATTCGAAGTCCGTTTCCCTTCCTGTATCGATACGAATTATACCACGAACCTCCGGGGCGAATAGGAGAGAAACACTTTACAAGTCCTCCCCAAAGGCAAAAAACTTCCTCCGGGCACGTTCTTCCCTTTTATAAAGCGCGATAAAAACACGTTTATATCGAATAAGCCCTGGACGCCGTGTTTAAAACTTCGGTAATTCTCACGCCGAAGTTCTCGTCGATGACGACGACCTCGCCCCTGGCGATGAGCTTTCCGTTTACGAGGACATCCACGGGCTCCCCCGCCATTTTGTCCAGCTCGATCACGGAGCCCGGAGAAATGGCCAATATCTCGGAAATGTTCTTCCTGGTTTTTCCCAATTCCACAGTCACGCGCACCGGAATGTCCGCGATCAAATCGATGGCGCTGCTGCCTCCCGCCGGTCCTTTGGGCATGAGAGGCGTGAACTCCGCGGGGTGTACGTCCACCACGGGAGCGGGCTGCTGGGCGCCCCTGGGCGGAGGAGGCGGTGCAAAAGAAGAAGAGGGGGAAGGCGCGGCGCTTTTCGTCTGCTGCTGGGCGGGTGCGGGCTGAGAGGGCTCTTTGGGCACCTTCTCGTTCATGATCTGACGGATGGCGTCCGCTATGGACTTCGCGGAATCCAAAGGCAGTCCCACCCTTACGGAGAAGGGGTCCAATCCTTCTATTTCCACGTTCGTCACGCTGGTCCATATCTTTCCGTCGTCGTCCAACTTGGCGAAGGGCCGCCAGTCTTCCTCTTCCAAAGCGGAGGTCGTATTCTCGGGCATCAGGCGGCGTCCACCCAGAAGGCCGCTCAAACTGGTGAAGGCGGACCCCACCACCTGGCTCAAACCCTCCTGCGCCGCGTTCAGGTAAAGTTCGCTGGCTTCGTCGGGAAGGTCTTTTCCCTCGCCGCCCATCATAAGGTCGGCCAAGGTCAAAGCGCCCCTCCGGTCCACCAGGAAAATCAAAGGGATATCGTCGAAGCCCCCAAAAGTCGTGCGGAAGGCGAAGGGTTTCTCGGGCAGCTTGGTTTTGAACTCCGATTGAGCGATGACCGCGGTCTCGTCGACTCGAGAGTTGACGTCTTTGCCGGCCAGCATACCGAACACGTTGCTTTCGGCGTTGGAGAAAACGGTCGCCACCTCGTCTAGAACCTGACTGTCCTCCATGGACAAGTCCGAAGAACCCGGAGAGGGAAAAGAACCTCCCGTGAGAAGCGCGTTTATTTCGTCCTGGCTGAGCAGTTCATCCATCAATTTCTTCCTCCTTCGGCCTCGAGGTGCTCCTCCGCCCGGACGACCTCCGTAACTTCGGCCGCCAAGCGCCCGTCCACCGTCCCGGGTTTTGCCTTGAATCTAATGTAGTTTCCTACCCGTACTCCAATCGCGCTGTCGACGGTCTCGTCCAACTTGATGACGTCCCCCGCCTGGAGGCCGTAGACATCGGCCACGCTGAGCACCGTATGCCCCAGCTCGAGTCCCAAGGGGACCTTCACCCGGTCCAGGGTTTTCAGCAGGTTCTCTCTCACGTCCGAGTCGCTTTTACGGCTCGTGGACACGAACCACTGCTGGGACGAGAGCTTGTCTATCATGGGCTCCATGAGGAAGTAGGGAATGCAAAGGCTGATCATGCCCTCCACCTCTCCCACCTTCAGCTTCATGATCACCAGAAGAACCATGTCCCGGGGAGGGCAGATCTGCACGAAAAAGGGGTTGCTCTCCATGCTCTCGAAACGGAAGCGGACGTCCACCACCGTGCTCCAACTTTCCTCCAAGAGCTCCAGCATACGCATCAGCACGCGCTCGGTCAGAGTTTTTTCTATGTCCGTCAGCTCTCGGGGCTTCCCGGAAAACTCCCCTTTGCCCCCCAAAAGGCGCTCGATAATGGAGAAGACCAGGTTCGGGTTCATCTCGATCAGGGCGTTGCCGTTGAAAGGGTGCATTTCCAGCGTACCGATGACCGTCGGCTGGACCAGGGAGTTCAGAAATTCCTCGTACGCCAGTTGGTCCACGGAGGCGACCTCGGCCGACACGATGGAGCGGATGAGCGTCGACATGACGGTGGAAAGCTGGCGCGCGAAAGACTCG
>JAISWV010000155.1 GCA_031270755.1 Synergistaceae bacterium | reverse complement strand
CACGGAGCCCCGCACGGACGGCAGTATCGCCGCGTGGTAGCCCAGGATAAATGCTAGATATAGCAATTGACTTGTTTTTAACTATTCTAGCTTCAGGCTTTTTATCTTGATTCACTAGGAGGAAGTTTTTATGCTGGATGTAACGTATCACTTGTTTATCTGTCTCGCGATTTTCGCCGTCGGGGATATTCTCGCCGTCGCCACCAAGGCGCGCCTTTCTTCGGTGTTCGTGGCTTTGATGCTCTTTCTGGTGGGATTCCTCTCGGGCTATCTTCCCTTGGATATCATCGAGAAGGCCCGTTTGAACCAGCTGGCGACATGGGCTTCCGTTTTCATCGTCTACCACATGGGGACCACCATCAACATGAGCGAGCTGATTCAGGAGTGGAAGACCGTCGTGATGTCCTGTCTGGCCATGCTGGTAGCCGTCGCATCCGTGTTCGTGGTGATCCCGCTGATCGGTAAAGAGGCCGCGATCGTCAGCATCCCCATCGTCAACGGAGGAATCATCGCGACGCAGATCATGGTCGAAGGAGCCACTCAGAAGGGTTTTGCCCTGGCCGCCGCCCTGGGGATGATCGTGTACGCCATCCAGAAATTTGTGGGAACGCCGCCGGCCTCCTTCTTCGGTTTGAAGGAAGCGGAGTTGATCTTGGCGGATTACCGCAAAAAGAAGGCCGAAGGCACAGCCGTCAGCGCTGACAAAGGACCTGGCGAACAGAAAAAGAAAACGATCTACGAGTCCCTGAACTTGGACAAATACTACACGAATTTCACGTGCCTGGGGGTCACGGGGTTCTTCGGATGGCTCTCCTTCTGGCTGCAGGCAAAAACTGCCGTCAACTACTCGATTTGGGCGCTGCTGCTGGGGGCCGTGACGAGTCAGCTCCACATCGTGCCCGGCAAGATCCTGGAGAAGGGACGCGCGGCCGGGCTCTTGAACATGGCCGTCTTTGCCGGGATCATCCCCGCCCTGGGAAAGATCGACGTGGAGGACCTTTCGACTCTGGCCGTGCAGACCGCCATCGTCTTCGCCGCGGTGTTGGTCGGCATCTTCGTGATCATGTACATCCTGCCGACCTGGAAGTTCATCGGTTCCCGCAACTTGGCCGTGGGGATCGCCATGGGACAGCTTTTGGGGTTCCCCGCCACCTACTTGATCGCCAACGAAATCGCAACGGCCGCGGCTCAGGACGAGGGCGAGCGCGAAGCGATCCTGAAGCGGATCATGCCCGCCTATGTGGTGTCGGGCCTGGCTTCGGTGACCACCATCTCCATCGTCATAGCGGGTTTCTTGGTCGAGCTGTTATGAGGGCCCGTTAAAAATCAATTTCAAACGAAAGGGTGCAGAGAACGATTTCGCTGTCGGTGACGGTACGCAGCGGCATAGTCCAGAGTCCGGCCCCCGACGAGACGCAGACCGTGGTGTTTCCCATCCGCCGCAATCCGGAGGAGATGCCGTAGATCCACCGCATCGCCAAATTGAAGGGAAACACCTGCCCTCCGTGAGTGTGTCCCGAGAGTTGCAGGACGGCACCGTTGGACTCCGCCTCCTCCAGATTTTGCGGAGTGTGGTCGGCGACGATGACGGGCAGCGTCGCTGTCGTGCCGCCGAGGTCTTTCAAAATCGACGCCAAAGAAGCGCGGGGCAGGCCGAAATGTCTGCCCCGCGGGTCGTTGCGCCCGACGAGCACGAAGGCTCCGCCGACGACGCGCGTTTCGTCCTGCAATACGTCTACTCCGGAGTCCCGCAAAAGGCGGACGGAGGCCTTCTCTCCCGCGTAAATGTCGTGGTTTCCGAGCACCGCGTATTTCCCCAGGGGCGCGGAAAAAGCGGCAAGGGTCTCGTCAAGCCCCGCCTCCAGCGCGCAGGGAATGTCGCCGTCGGTGATATCGCCCAGCAAAAGCAGGACGTCCGGCCGGCACCGAGCGACGCATTTTTGCAGGCGTTGCAAGTAACGCCGCTCGACGACGCCTCCCGCGTGAACGTCCGCCACGGCCACGAGCCTGATGGGAGGCCGCGGCGCCGGCGAGGGCAGCTTCACGTGAAGGGTTCGCACGGTGATGCGCTGGGCGCGGGCGACGCCGTAAGCGATCCAAAGGAGCGCCGCGTTGATGGCAATGACCGTCGCACGGGGCGAGGGGGCGTCGAGAGCCGTTCGAGCGGCCAGAAACGTCCAAGCGTCCAAAAAAAGGAACACGGCGGAGAGGTGCAGCACAAAGGCGAGAGCGACGCCGCCGACGCGCCTCAGTTGGGAGCTGTAGCGTCTCTGAAAGAACCCGAGGGGCAGCGACGCCCCCAGCAGCAGCCAGAGGACGAAGACGACCGCCTTCCACTCCCGCCGGAGCCCGAAGGAGGCCAGGGCCGCCGCGCTGTAGAAAAGAGCGCAAAAGTACGCTCCAATAAAAAAGACCATACCCCTCGCGTTGTAAAACATCCCCGTTTTTCCCTGTCAAACGCCCCAGACATGCTTGTCCTGCAGAGCCCCCGACAACTGGCGCGGTATCATCTCACGATAGATGCCGTTGGAGATGACGAGCGTCCTCGTCTCGTCACGGCGCAGGAATCCGTAGTCGATGACGTATTGAATGTCGTCGTTCGCGAGATCCAGACCCAACGTCCCTCCGGTCAGAAACGCCTCCAGTACGCTTCGCACCCGCGGTTCGCGCAATTTGCCGGCAAGCTGGTCGAGATGGGCTGTCCCTTCGAAGATCAGCTGGTTCGACGCCTTCTCGATCATCTCGACCGTAACCGGTCTGTTCCGATCGCGGCCCTCTGGCATTTCAAACGCCGCTTGGCGGGCCAGAGCGTTGACCAGCCACGGCTGTCCGTGGGTTAGATCCCAGACCGCCGGGTAGACATTTTCCTCGAATATCTGTCCCGTGGCCGCAGTGTGCTGCTCATACAGCTCCCGGATTTCCTCCTGAGAGAAATCTTTAAGACGCAGTGACGCCGCTTTGATGTTGAAGCAGCTGCCCCCCGTGATGATGCCGCCGTCGGGCATGTGGATGCGGTAGTCCCGAACGTCCCGTATCCCGCAGAGAATCACGGAGCTGGGAAATTCCTCCGGGCGGTCGATGTAGCCAGTGCGCAGCTGCCGAAGCACAGAAATGAGCGTGTCGCCGATCAGTGCGTCGAGTTCGTCGATGAAGAGCACTAAAGGTTGGTTGAGTTTTTTGCAAAAATTCCTCAACATGTTCATGAACGCGGCGTGTGCGCTTGCCTCTGCAATGAGAGATGAAACAACGCCTGCGGGCTGTTTGATACCCAGAAAGTTCTCTGCGGCATCATCAAATGCGGACAGAACTGCCTCCATACCAGCTTCGACGTTATCGCCCGCGGTTAGGGCGGACTTGACGTTCATGCAAACGCAATGACAGCGCCCTTCTGCGTTGATCTTTTTCGTCATAGCCAGAAGCGAGGTCGTTTTTCCCGTCTGACGGGGGGCGCGTAGCACGAAATATTGGCGTTGGTCGATCAACCGGCTGATCTCGTCATAGTCGACCCGCCGCAGCGGGTCCAGCATGTAGTGATCTTCCTGTACGTTTGGTCCTGCTATGTTGAAAATTTTCTCCATGATTTGTGGTTTCGCTGCGTCCGATTTCGTTGCGTTCTTGTCCATTTCGAGTTTCTCCATTCCGAATTTTTCAAGCGCGGCCTGCTCACTGTCTACGAAGCAGAGGTGCTTGCCCTTGTTGCACTCGTAGATGTAAGCATGGAGAGGTTTGCTGGTGTAGTGTGAAAAGTCGCCTATTATCACGAGCCGATAACCGTAGTTCACGAGCTTCTGAGCGACCTCGCCCGCAACGCCCGTGGACAGCCTGAAGAAATCCTCCGCGATGGCGGCTTTGTTGACGACTATCGAATGCGCTCCGGTGTTCACCGCAAATTCCAATGCGGACTGACCGTCGGTTATAATCGGTATGTCGCTATGGACAAAAGCAACTACACCATTTGGAGTATCCATCAGTTTCGTTGGCATCGTTTTACTCCTCCCAATACAGCGGTACCGTCTCCGCTTGGAGGCATACGGGCATTGTGAACGTGCATATGCCGCCGTTGCGGGACAACAGGGCGTCGTGCTCTCGTCCCCCGTCTATACGCCCTTGACGTAAATTTCCCTGTTCGGCAACATCAGTTCATCAAAGCTCGAATTTCATCCAAGGGCAACTCGGCGCTTTTTGCTATGATCTCCGGCGCAATCTCCTGAGCCAATAGCCCACGCGCCATTGCAAGCTGGCCTTCGTTAAGGTCTTGAACACGCCATCGTCCGAAGGCGGGAGAATTTTAGGAACTTCGATACCTACGAATTCTTCGCGCATGATCGTCAGTCTCGACGCTCCTTTCTTCATAATTTATAATGGAATTATAGCAAAGGTTACGATTACAGTAGGGGCGGATATTATCCGTCCGTGATTATCGGGAATCCGCCTGCGGTTAACCGATGCCGGCCGTATAATTGACGGCGCAATTAACGACATGTGGTTGAAATATATTTAAGCAGAGAATGTTAGCTTTTGAAACGTGTTTTTCCTCATTTTTACCGTCAATGTGCTTCGTCATGACTATCGTGCTGTCTAACTTTACTTAAATAAAGTTTT
>JAISWV010000022.1 GCA_031270755.1 Synergistaceae bacterium | reverse complement strand
CGCCTCCCGAGGCCGGCACTATCGACGCAGCCGGCTCCATATGGCCGGCTCAGAGCTTGGAGGTGCGCCCATCTTACCTCGACCTGGTGAAACGATATTTCGACGCGGAGATCACGCCGCTGGACTACAAAGCGGACCCCGACGGGGCGAAAAACGTCATCAACAACTGGGTGAGCGAGAAGACCAAGGGCAAAATCCGAGGCCCCATAGGCCGCCTGGACCCCAAAACTCAGATGGTGCTGGTGAGCGCGATATACTTCAACGCCAATTGGATGGAAATGTTTCCTAAGAAGAACACGAAAGAGGAGCCTTTTTACAAAGCCGACGGTTCGGAAACAAAAGTGGACCTGATGAAGAAAAAAAACCGGCTTTCGTATTACGCATCGGACGACCTGCAAGCCGTGCGTTTGCCCTACGTCAGCAATGCCTATTCGATGCTCGTTCTGCTCCCCCGGAAAACAGGGGACATCGGAAATCTGGAAAAATCCATCTCCCGCGACACCTTCGAGAGGATACTGCAATCCATGAGAAGGGGCAGGGGGGAGGTAATTGTCTTCTTACCCAAATTCACCGTCGAAACGAAATACGATCTGACCGGGATTTTGTCGAACATGGGGTTCAAAACGCCGTTCTCCGACTCCGCGCAGTTTCCCAAGCTCGCGGAAAAGCCCCTCAAGATAGACTGGGTCGTGCACCAGGCGTTCGTCGATGTTTACGAAGAAGGAACCACGGCGGCCGCCGTAACGAGCATAGGAATGAGGGCGACTTCCATTCCGCTTCCTCCTCCCCTCTTCCGTGCCGATCACCCCTTCGTCTATTTCATTCTGGAAAACCGGACGAACGCGATTCTGTTCATGGGACGGTATATGGGGCCGTAAAAATCCACCCGGGCACCTCATGCAACGCAGGTTTTATCGTTACGGAGACGGATTCAAGCCGCTCAATTCCTGAAGCTGTGAATCGGCGCCGGGATGCGCCCGCCGCGCTGCACAAAATCGGTGCATCTGAAACGATTGACCGCCATGACCGGCGCTAAACCCAGGAGACCTCCAAATTCCACCACGTCCCCGACGTTTTTGCCGATAACGGGAATGATGCGGACGGCTGTCGTTTTATTGTTGATCATGCCTATGGCCATTTCGTCGAGGATAATCCCCGAAAGCGTTTCGACGGGCGTATCTCCCGGAATGGCAATCATGTCGAGCCCCACCGAACAGACGCACGTCATCGCTTCCAGCTTTTCCAGAGTCAATGCCCCGGCCCGAACAGCTTCAATCATGCCGTGGTCTTCGCTCACCGGAATGAAAGCCCCGCTCAACCCTCCCACGTAGGAACTCGCCATAACGCCCCCTTTTTTGACGCTGTCGTTCAAAATGGCAATCGCCGCCGTCGTTCCCGGCGCTCCAGGCTGTTCGAGCCCCATTTCCTGCAAAATCTCCGCGATGCTGTCTCCGATTGCGGGCGTAGGGGCAAGGGAAAGATCAATGACCCCAAAAGGAACGTGCAGCCTGCGGGCGGCTTCCTGAGCCACCAATTGCCCCACGCGGGTGATTTTGAAAGCCGTGCGCTTGATCGTCTCGCAAAGAGTTTCGAAATCGGCCCCGCGCACATTCTCCAGAGCCCGCTCGATGACCCCTGGGCCGCTGACTCCGACGTTGATGGCGGCGTCTCCTTCCCCCGTTCCGTGAAAGGCTCCGGCCATAAAAGGATTGTCCTCGACGGCATTGCAAAAAACGACGAATTTTGCGCACCCAATCGAATTGCGGTCCCGAGTCATCATCGCCGTGTCTTTCAGGAGGCGCCCTATGGCATTGACTGCATTCACGTTGATGCCCGAACGCGTCGACGCGACATTGACCGATGAACAGACCCGTTCCGTCTCCGCGAGGGCCAAAGGAATAGAATCCAGCAGTTTGCGGTCTTCAGATGTGATTCCCTTGTGTACCAGCGCCGAGAATCCCCCGATGAAATTGACTCCTGTTGTTTGTGCCGCGCGGTCGAGGGTTTTCGCGACATTGACGTAGTTTTCGCAGTCGCAGCCGCAGCCGGCGGCGGCCAGCGAGATCGGAGTGACCGAGATTCGTTTGTTGACTACAGGAACGCCATACTCCATCGCTATGCCTTCCCCGACCTGGACGAGGCGCTCGGCTTTTCGCACGATCTTGTCGTAAATTTTGCGGCAAAAAGCCTCGCAACTCCCGTCCGCGCAGTCAAGAAGATTGATCCCCATCGTAATCGTGCGAACGTCGAGATTCGCCTCGGAGATCATGCGAATCGTTTCCCGAGCTTCGTCGATCGTGATCATAATGGTTATATCCGGTGCATCGCGTTGAAGATATCTTCGTGCTGGAGCCTCACCACGACGCCGATATCCCGCCCCAACGCATCGAGCCCCACAACCATCGACGTGAGCGGCTCGGCGGCGCCGTTCAAGTCGACGACCATCATCATGTTGAAATAGCCGTCGACGATGGTTTGCGCGATATCGAGGACGTTGACGTTTCTCTCTGACATGTACGTGCAGATTTTCGCTATGATCCCGACGGAGTCCTTTCCCAAGACAGTAACAATCCCTTTCATTTGCCTCAGCCCGTTACCATCCAATATATTGCAATATCGTGATAGCCACAGAGGCAAGGATTAGCTGAAGAATCAAAAGAGGCAAGAACCACTTGGCATAACGCGGGTAAGGAATTTTTGCCAGGGCGAGGGAACTCATGAGAACTCCGGCAGTAGGAAAGATACAATTGGTGAATCCGTCTCCAAACTGGAAAGCTTGAACGGCTACTTGTCGCGTGATGTGCGCCAGGTCCGCTATGGGAACCATAAGCGGCATAACCGCCACAGCTTGCCCAGAGCCCGATGGGATGAAGAAGTTGACCAGGACGTTGACGTAGAACATCACATTGGCTCCAACAATAGGGCCACAGTAGGATATAGGCTGGGACAGATAGTAGACGATGGAGTCGATGATCTTACCGTTGGTCATGACCACGGAGATCGCCCGCGAGATACCGATGACGAACGCGCCTGCTACCATGGTTCCACTACCTTTGATGAACTCCGTACAGGTCCCGCTGACGCCAAGTCCTCCGAAAAGCCCTGTGAAAATGGCCATTGCCAAAAACGTTGCGGAATATGCCGGAATTCCCCAGTTCCATTGAATGGAGCCCAGGATGATCGCGCCGAAGCTGAGTACGGCGATGGCGATACACGCCTTGTGCCTCCAGGTGAAGGGCTCGTATGCGTCGAAGTTCTGGTCGGAACCGTATACCTCCGCGAGTTCGACGCCGTCTTCACAAAGGAGGCTCGAAAGAGGAGCTTTTTGAATGCGTTTTGCGTAGGCTGAAACCCACCAGAACGACAACAGCAGATCGACAATATGGAAAAGAAGGCGAACGTAAAGCCCGGAGAACTTCTCCAGTTCTGCTATGTCTTGGGCGATGCCAATGGTGAAAAGATTGGCCCATCCCACGTTGAAGCCCGCATATGCCCCCAAGTAGATCATGCCGAATCCCACGACGTTGTCGAACCCCAAGGCCCTGGAGAGCAAGAGCCCTAAGGGCAAAAGCGCCAGGGTCGTGTTCGCGAACGCCCCCGTTGCGCCTCCGATAGACATAAAGAGCATCACCGCGAAAATAGCCGCGTTTTCTTTTCCTGCGACCTTTTTCAGGATACGCTGAAAAGCGACGCGGACAGTCCCCGTTTTTTCGAGAATGTAGATCGCCGCTCCGCAGAAAAATACCATAAAAATCATTCCGCCTGATTGGGTGAACCCCGTGTCCAGTGCGGAAAAAATTTTCCAAAGGGCTTGCGGTGCAGGTTGGACTTCGTGATAAGTTCCAGCTACTACCTGATTTTGTTTCATTCCGGCAACTGTCGTCACTTTGCGCTCGTATTCGCCTGCCGGGATAAACCAAGTAAAAACAATTGCGATCACTACCGTCAAAAACAGGAAAGAAAAAACGTGGGGAAACTTCCGCTTAGATGTTGCCGTGTTTCTGTTTGCCATAGCCAATTGCTCCTTTCAAGATTTTACAGACCAGCTTTTATGATGAATGTAACCGTAAATTGCTTTCATTCGCCCAAGTAGGCTTTTTTCACTTCGTCGTTATTGAGGAGATCTTGCGCGTCCGCCCTCATGGCGACTTTCCCCGTCTCCAGCACGTAGCCTCGATGGGCCACGGAAAGCGCCATTTGAGCGTTCTGTTCCACCAACAGAATGGTCACTCCTGCCTTGTTGAGTTCTTTTATGATGTCGAAAATCTGCTGCACCAGCACGGGAGCGAGACCCATCGAGGGCTCGTCCATCATCACCAGCCGCGGGAGACACATCATCGAACGTCCCAGGGCCAGCATCTGCTGCTC
>JAISWV010000370.1 GCA_031270755.1 Synergistaceae bacterium | reverse complement strand
CCGCTGTTGAAGCGCATTGCGGAGTTGGGGGGTTATTTCGTGGAGTCTTACTCCCCCTCTCCTCTGGTCGGTTACCCCGGTGCTTTAGCCGTAAACTTTGCCGCCGAGAGAGGGAATTGGCCCACAATTCTCGGTAAAGTGGAAAGAGCCGCCGTGGACGCCGGAGGGGACGGGCGCATGGGGACTTGGGCGTATCCCTTCGACTACGTCAGCAGCGCCGCTCTGGCCGAGTTCGGCAAAAGGGTCGTCGAAGGCACGGCAAGGCTGGACAATATCAAAGATTTGATCGATTGCTACGCCAAATACACTCCAGGCGCCAAGTGGAACGCCGGTTACCGCACCGACGCCCGCAGCGAAAAGATCGTGCTCCTCTATCAAGACACCTACATCTTGGGTCGAGGGTATATGAATACCACAGACATCGAGGTTCCCGAGAAATACATCGGGATTGGAAGATAACGCGAAGAATGACGCGAAAATGACGTAAAAATGACGTGGAAGGGTTTCGCAAAGGGTTTGTTGTTTTGTGCCGGGATGTTCGGAGGGTTCGCGGCGGGGCATCTTTTTTATTTTGAGCGGTACACGCCGGGAGCGGCGATGTTCCTGTTGACGGCGCTGTTTTTGTTTTACGCGCTGGCCGATTTGACCCCTTCCGAGGAAACCGAAGAGGAATTTTTTGAAATGGTGACGGCGCTGCAAAAATCTTTGGGCAAAGTGGCTCTTATGGTTACCGAAAACGCGCTCAACGAGGCCAAATACATAGGGCGCACTCTCCCCTCCACGCCGGCGGAAATCGCCAAACTGGAGGAAGATCTTCTGCCCCTTTTGAGTTCACTGCAAGTCAATTACAAGGAACGAGAGCGCATTATACAAGAAATCGACAAGTTGAAAACGCGCTCCCGTCAAAACGAAGGCCGCCGAGTCTTGACCGACGGCAAGTTTCATGGCGGGTGAGAGGCCGGGTTATTGCTTTGCTGCCGATTGTCCTACTCTGTCCAAAGCGCGCTTATTGGCACGGCCAGCAAATTTTCTCCAAACGAAAGCACCCTCTCCCCCGAATACAGGACTATACTTATATAAGGCTTTTTATTTTTTACGATGTTGGCCGCAAACCATTTTTGTGGTTCAAAGTCTTCCGAAGACACACTGTGCCCCGCCTTGACTTCCACGCCAAGCAACGCGCCGTCTTCTCTTTCCACTATAAAGTCAATTTCTCGTTTTTCCCGGTCACGATACTGATAAAGAGAATACTCGCCATTTATATCGACCTGCGCCGCCAGTTCTTGAAACACAAAAGTTTCCACCAATTTTCCGGAACGGTCATGATTCAGCATGGTTTCTTTCGGCTCCCAGCCAAGAATGGAAGTCATAATGCCGGTGTCGGCCGCATAGAGCTTTGCCTTCTTGCCGACGCGGTCATAATCCGTTCTTATCCAAGGAGAGACCTTCTCGAACAGGTAAAGCGAAACAAGCCAGTTTATGTAACTTTCAAGAGTCGGTTTTGTCAGCGACAAAGAACTGCCGATAGCGGCAAGGTCCATAAACTTTGCCGACCATGACGCGAGAATACCCAACAACTCCTGCAAAGCGCCCTGCCGCCGAATATTCGCGATATCCCTTAAATCGTGTTCTATCAGTGTTTTGATATAATCCTTATACCATTCCTTTCGTTCCGCCGGGTTCTTTATGCGAATCGCTTCAGGATAACCGCCGCGAAAGGCGAGATTTACGATTTCCTGTTTGTCGCAGCCGGAAATTTTAGTCGGAAAATTTTTTTCAAAAGCTCTTTTCAAGAAAGTCGGCTTTGCTTCGAGAGTTTCCCCCACCGAAAGCGGACGTAAACGAATATTCTTTACCCGCCCCGCAAGGCTTTCCGTGACACTCGGCATGGTTTGTATATTGGCGGAACCTGTCAGCAGATACTGCCCATTACGGTTATCTCGATCCACCACCATTTTGATTTCCGGAATGAGTTTCGGCGCTTTTTGGATTTCGTCGATAATCATGGTTTTCGATGAATTTTTGACATTTTTGATAAAACCCTTCGGGTCTTCCATAGCCAAAGCGAAAAGGTCTGTATCGTCCAAAGTGCGATAATCCGTATTCTTGTCCGACACCTGCTGCGCGAGCGTTGTTTTCCCAGTTTGGCGGGCTCCGGATATAATGACGACGCGCCGGGTTTTCAATGCCTTCTTCACGCACTGCGCCTGCCAACGCGGATAATTTTTGCTCATAAAGTAGGGCCTCCATTTTACCGTTTTCTCGCGTTATATATAACACGATGCCCGCGAAAAGTAAAATAGAAAGTCCGCGAAAAGCAAAATACGATGCCCGCGATTTATAAAATAGCAGTCACAAGTTTGTCACGACCAGCGAAATGACAAAAGAAACCGGAACGGAAAATATTCCGTATAACTTAGTGCATAGCAGAAATTTAAATAAAAATATATTATTTACATATATTGGAGCTTATTTTGGATCGCCCAATCCGAGAAACTGTTTGACGGCGATTTTGTATCGGCAGGTCGTACGTGGTTTGCCCTCGATGACGTCTTCGAAGGCGTCGATAAAAACGCCGCCGTTTTTCCTCATCACCGCAGCGGACGCGGCGTTGGTCTTGTCGCAAGTCAAAAGGACTTCCTCGATATCCAGGCAAGCCGCCTCTTTCAGCAAAAGTTTCAACAGAAGCGTTCCGTATCCGCGGTTCCATTTTGTGGGCCTCACGGCGTAGCCGATATGCCCGCCGAAGCGCAGCAGCGCATTTGTCAGCCTGTGCCGCAGGTTGCCTATCCCCACGAATTCCCCGCTCTCCACCAGCCAAAACGTGGACGCCGGGACGTAATCTTTCGGCAGGTTCAGGCCCTTTCGCATGGTTTCGTAAAATTCGAAAATGGTCTTTTTCCAGCGATCCACGTCCATCGTGTCTGGGTCGTACAACCCGAAGGTTTTTACGCGGAGATCGTGAAGCTCTTCGCTGGCCTTCACGCAGCTGTCCAAGTACTCTTCTCTCGGAAGGATCAACTCCGCGGACATTTTTATCTATTCCGTTCCTGTTTCCGCACCAGGTCGATCACCGTAACCTCCGGCGGAGTCAGAAAACGCAGAGGAGGTCCCCAAAATCCCGCCCCGTTGCTGACGTAGACGGCGCTGTCTCCCTTGTAGGACAAATGCTGCTCGTGTTTGTTGATCCACTTCACGATATACCCGAAGGGCCATATCTGGCCGCCGTGTGTGTGCCCGGACAACTGCAGGTCGAATTTTCCCTCCGTGCCTTCCAGAACCTGCGGGCGATGTTTCAGGATCAGCGCGAACTTGTCATCCGGAAGCGCGACGCCGGCGGGCAAACGTTCGACGGCGAGACTGATGCCCCGTCCGAATTTCGCGGGGTCGTCCAAGCCGATGATGCTGATGCCCGCCACGTCCACTCGGCTGTCGCGGATGACGGAGAGGTTCGCCCGCGTCATGAATCGAAGGGCCTGGTCGATGCCGGAGTAGAAGTCATGGTTGCCCGGGATGGAGAAGGCCCCATACCTGGCTCCATGTGTGGCCAGGAGCTCCGCCTCGCGGCCCCGGGCGCTCATGTCGCCGTCCACCAAATCTCCCGTCATCACCAAAAGATCCGGCTCCGCCGAACGCACGATGTCCATGACCTTCGCGAGCCGCCTCAAAGTGTACACCCCACCGATATGGACGTCCGTCAGGTGCACGAGCCTCAAGCGCTCCACCCCTTCGGGCAGCTTCGATGTTTCGAGGACGAGGTCCACCCGCCGGACGGCCCAGGCCTCGTAAAAGCTGTAAAGCACCACCATAACAATCAACAGAAGCGTAGCGGGAACGCACTTGCGCGGCGCGAAAAAACGGGAGTGGAGAGAGAGTTTTGTGAACTGGTCGACGACGCGGGCCGCAAGCGAGAGGGCATCCATGAAAAAGAAGCCGATACAGGCCATTCCCACGATCGCAACCCAGGTGAACGAAAGGGCAAACACGACCTCCGCCCCCCGTCCGGAACCCAGCAACCCCATGCGGGAGACGAAGGGTAAAACCGCCGCCGTCAGAGCCCAAGGCACGTAGACCCAATTCCACGGACCGTTTCCGAACCCCGAGCGCAGTTTCCAATAAAGATAAGCGTTGGTAACGACAAAAAAGATCAAAAGATTACGAATCAAAGAGGACCTCCTAAGGACGATGAAAAATAACCGTTCAAAAACCCTGTATGTGATATCTCGTTCAAACAAACACTCAGTCACAGAAGAATCTTGGGGGGCCAGTGAGCTC
>JAISWV010000363.1 GCA_031270755.1 Synergistaceae bacterium | reverse complement strand
CTATCAACGTTAAGTTTTTTTCGAGCCTCAATTTTTCAGCCGCATGAGCATAAGTTGCAGAAGCTGACAGCGTTGCGCCTACTACGAGAAATATTGCAGAGAATATTAGTAATTTTTTCATATTGATTAAATTTCCTCCTTTCACATTTTTACCTGCTACCACTTTTCTTTCACGGAAATCTTTTTAGTTTCATTTAAACATTACTATTATCGCCCCCTTTTGATGAATTGCAGAGTTGAATCCTTCCTGTACTTGTTCTATCTATCGGCAATACGCAATTAAGTGGTTTCCGTAATCGCCGTTCTTTCCGGCAAATGAACAAACTATTTCGAACAAAAAGCGCAACCTTAAAAAGCACGAATCAAATTCTCACAGTCAAAAAAACTCATCGGAGAACGTTCATGATAAGTCAATCTCCGTACATCCACTCATTCCTGTGTCTTGCGATAAGTTCTTCCACTTGTCGGCGTGCTTCAGCGAGTTTTTCTTTGTTGAATTCTATTTTTTTGAGGTCAAGAGCGTCGGAAAACACCGGAAACGCGACGCTCATGGCGGCCATTATCTTTTGTTGCCAGAAAACAGGCATTGCGACACATTGCACGTGAACCGACGATTCTTCTCTTTCGTAGAAAAATCCTTTCTCCCTCCCCTCAGAAAGCTGACTGTCGAGTTTCTCCATATCCGTAATCGTGTTTTTGGTAACAGGTTTTAAACCATCGGGATAAAGGCGCAACAGTTCGTCTTTATCAAATTGAGAGATCAGTGACTTCCCAATGGCGGAGGCGTAAGCCTTCAGCCTATAGCCCGGCCGCGCCGTCACTTGAATCGGGCTCGAGGTGACCTGCTTCAACAAATACAACACCTCGTTGCCGGCCAAGACACCGAAATAACAGGTTTCTCCGACGTTCCGGGCGAGCTCCGCAAGGACATCGTTGATCATCCCCAACAAACCTGCGCCGCTGCCGTACGCAGTCCCCAGAGAAAAAATCTGGTCTCCCAGAAAATACCTCTGTTCGTTTTCCCTGTAGTGCAGGAAACGGCGTTTATATAATGTATGAACCAGCGGGTGCAGGCTGCTCTTGGGGATGGAAAGCCCTCGCATGATTTCCGAGAACGTCGCGCCGCCGCTTTGGGCCGCCACGTATTCCAAGATGTCCGCGACGCGGCTTGCGGCATTGTGGTCGTCTTTTGCCATGACAAAATTACCTCCCCAGCCAACCTCCATCCACCGGCAAGACAATGCCGGTGACATAATCCGACGCCGAACTCGCCAAGAAAACCGCTGCCCCCGCTATGTCTTCAGCTTTGCCCCAGCGTCCCGCAGGAATACGCTCCAAAATCTGGCGGCTTCGGACGGGGTCGTTGATAAGCGCGGCGTTCATCTCCGTATCGAGGTAGCCGGGTGCGATACAGTTGACGTTGACGCCCAGCTTCGCCCACTCGTTGGAAAGGCTCTTGGTAAACTGCATGACCGCGCCCTTGCTGGCGGCGTAGGCCGGAACGGTGAGGCCTCCCTGAAAGGAGAGCAGCGAGGCCATGTTGATGATCTTGCCGTAGCCTTTTTCGATCATGACCTTCCCCGCCTGCTGGCACATGAAAAAGACGGCGTTGCAGTTGATGTCCAGGACACGGGTCCAGTCATCGAGCGGAAATTCGGTACACGGATGGCGGCTCTGGGTACCCGCGTTATTGAACAGAATGTCGATTGTGCCGCATTTTCCGGCGACATCCTTCACCAATTTCTCTGTTCCCGCCACGTCGGCAAAGTCGTAATGGAACACAGCGCATTTTCCCCCCGCGTTTTCGATCTCTTTCACCGTTGCCGCCGGTTCACTGCGGCAGACGAGGGCGACATAAGCTCCCTCAAGGGCATAAGCCGTTGCGATTGCTTTCCCTATACCGCGGTTCGCCCCGGTGACAATGGCTACTTTCCCTTCCAACTGTCTCATTTGCGATCTCTCCTTGTTACTCGAACCGAAACATGACCTTGACCGCATCACTGGGAGCGCTCAGAAGGTCAAAACCCTTCTGCGCCTCCTCCACCGGAAGGGCATAGTTCACCATCTTCTCGTAACCCGGCTCTCTACCGGTTAGTGAGCAGGCGATCTCGAAGTCCCGCCTCGTGCAGTTACGGACAAATTGGATGACGAATTCGCGCATCATGCCCTTTTGGAAGTCCATCTGGGGCGGGGTCTTATAACCCGCGACCATGACGATCCGGCCGTTGATCCGCACGACATCCGGAAGAACGTCAATGACCGACTGGTGTCCCGCGCAGTCGAATACACAATCCGCACCGCCTTGGGTTCTCTTTTGGACCTCGCTCACCACGCCGGGACCGAAGGAAAGAGCGTCCAGGCCCAAAGCGCGGGCAGCATCCAAGCGGACCGGATTGGGCTCGAACAAGAGCAGATCTCGAGCTCCGTATTGACGCAACGTCAACGCCACAGCCATGCCAATGCCCCCCGCTCCAAAAATCACCGCCCTGTCCCCAGGGCGATAACCGCCATGGCGCATACAGTGGACCGAAATACCAATGGGCTCGATAAAGGCCGCTAGCTTGGAAGAAACGCCCTCCGGAGCCTTGTATACGGCGTCGTAGGGAACTTGGACATACTCCGCCATACCGCCGTCGAGGTCGATACCGATGAGCCGGAGCGTTTTGCACGCGTTGCTCCCCCCGCTCTCGCAGATGTCGCACTTGTTGCAGGACAGGTAAGGGAAAACGGTGACCAACGTTCCCTTCGGAAACTCCGGGTGCGGAGAGGCGATATAGCCCGAGAACTCGTGTCCCAATATCAAAGGCGCTTTGGCCCTCGGGTGTTTTCCGAAATAAATGGTCATGTCGCTTCCACATATTCCGGCATAGGCAATTTTTATCAGGACCCAACCTTCTTTGAGCTCAGGGAGCGGCAGGTCTTTGACGGCCAATTTTTTCGTCCCCTCGAACACAATCCCCTTCATTTCCCGATGTCCCCTTTCAGGATTAAAAACTTTAAACAAATTTTTAACGTGATTCAAGACGCCATCCGCAGGCCTATTTTCTCAATTCAACAAATATTGCAGGGGTTCTCCGTTCACATACCTCAGAAGTTCTTCGGCGAGTTTCCGTTTTAGGTCACTGGACGATTGCTCGGAGTACCAGGCCACGTGAGGCGTGCCGATGAAATTGTCCAATTTGAGCAGAGGATGCAGGCCGTCGGGAGGCTCTTTTTCGAGCACGTCGCAGGCAGCCCCTGCTATCCACCTTTCCCGCAATGCCTCTTCCAAGGCAGACTCCTCGATAATGCCGCCCCGCGAGACGTTGATCAAAAAGGCGTTCTTTTTCATCATTTTCAACTGCGGTCTGGCGATCATGTGAAAAGTTGGCTCAAGCGGACAATGGATGGAGACGATGTCGGAAGTCCTTAAAAGATCCTCCAGGGTAGTCATCTCGATGAACGAAAAATCGGGCGGCGCGTTGTGGGGGTAGAGGGGGTCGGCGGCGATCACGCGGCCGTCGAGCGGGCGGACCAATCTGGCAAAATTTTTCCCGATACGTCCCAGTCCGATAATTCCAATGGTCTGCTCGCTATAGCGGGCGATGGGGATGCTGACTTCGTAGTTCCACTCTCCCCGCCGCATCGAGCGCTCAATCACGAACAGCTTGCGGGTGAGCGCCATCATCAGAGCAAGGGCATGAGAGGAGACTTCTTGAATCCCATAGTCCGGAACGTTACACACTCGAACTCCATATTTCGTTGCCGCCTTTACGTCGATATTGTCGATGCCTACCCCGTAACGGACAACCAGTCTCAATTTGGGAAGTTCCGAAAAAACTCGTTCCGTAAAAGGCGCGTACTGATTGCCCACAGCTTTATAACTCTGGATGGCGGAGATGAGATCGTCCTCCGTTTTACACTGGTACATAACCATTTCTACGCTGCCATCGGAGAAGACTTTTTTTTCTTCATCCATCGAAGCATGGTCACAATCCGTAATCGCTACCGTTCTTGTACTCAAGACTTTTCCCTCCGTAAGCATCGGACTTTCGTCTTGTGAGGCAGACACGCATACAATTACATAAAAGGCTATGCAATTGAATTGTTCTTATATAAGAACATCGTTCCTTATTTGAACTATCAGAAGTTTATCATAGACTTTTCGCTTTGTAAAGAGCTGACAACTTCCCCAAAACTGCAGGAAAGGGTTGGTCAAATGAAAAAGTAAATGCAACCTGGGCGGCGAGCATGGGTTGCAATAAATCTTGCGAAAGTATCGATAAAGGTTTATTGCAATAAGTAGTGCAAAAGTGCCAAGATGGAAAATATCCCTCGACCCGACTTCGACGGTAAGAGGTCCAAGAGGGGTCGGCTGGGCCAACCCAAAATTTCCTAACCCCTTCT
>JAISWV010000373.1 GCA_031270755.1 Synergistaceae bacterium | reverse complement strand
TGCGGGTTTTTCTATTTCGGTGTCGGCGGCGGGTTTGAACTGGTCATTTATGATTCGGGCATAGGCGGTTTCGTTGCCATCTACAGAGTCACCCCAGGAAAAGGAATCCAAAAACTCGCGTGGAAATACACAGGGGAAGAATAAGGAAAGGAAGGGACATGTTCATGAAAGAGAAAGCGAAGAAGTTCTATTGGACAAAGGTGTTTTTTTTGGCTTGCGCGGCATGGGTTTTTCCGTCTCTGGCCTGCGCGGCAGGATTCGATGGGTATACCTGCGATTTCGACGAGGAAACTCTGTCCTGGAATTGGAAGCGGAACGAGGAATTCCTCCCGGGGATGGATATGATTTACGGCCAATCGGAGGAAGAGGAGCCGGAAGTACACTGGATAGCCGTTGACTCGGAACTCATGGAAGAAATGGAAGGCTCGAAGACCGGCGTTGTGTTTTACGTTGTGAAGGAGAAGAAATATTTTTTTCTGCCCTACGAGAAAGCCAGCCGGATCGCTGAAATTCACTTCTTACTCGGCGAAAACCATATCAACATCATTTGGGGCGACGAGGAGGCGAACTACTTTGAAAAAGGGTTTTCGTTTCCAGGCTTTCAGGAACAAGGGAGCGAAGACGAGCCGACGGAACTCAACAGTGCGGGTTAAACGCGCCGGGCGCGTTCTTCACGGCGCTTTACAAGAAGTAACGTTAAGGAGGAATGAACATGAAGAAGAAAACCGTTGTGTTGTTTGCCTTTGCCGCTCTGCTGGCCGTGTCGGCTTTGTCCGCTTCCGCCGCCGAGACGGGGCCGATCGAGGGCCCCTGGCTCAATCTGCCGGAGTTCGACGCCGAGATAGACGGTGAATTATCGAACACGGACGCGGACGGCACCGTGGTCTACAACCGCGTTGTGAACGGCGGCGAATTGAATTTGATCGTCGAGCGCGTTTCCATGAAAGAGATCACCGAGCAAGCGATCCTGGACACGATAGCGAGGAGGGAGTCTATCGACGCGGATGAAATTGCGCTCTCCGACGCGTCGGAGCTGATGGAGGAGTTTTCTTATGAATACCCTTGCGTCTCCGCAACTTACGAGGCAGCGGACGGGGCGCGCGAGAATTCCGAACTGATTTTCCCTATCGGCGAATACATCCTCCGGCTGATTATTTCTATCCGCGCCGACGCGGAAACGGACTACGAGAGCGATGACATGCTCTTCAAATGGATATCGAAGATAGAATTCGTCAACGTCGGCACGGACGATCCGGGCGGCGGAAAGAGCGCCCCAAATACGTCCGCCATGAGCGATTCCGAATTTCTGGAATTCTGCGAGGAGGCAACGCCGGAGGAAATTGAACGCGCCATCGAAGCCGGGGCCAACGTCATGGCCAGGAACGATGACGGCGAAACCACGCTGCATCGCGCCATCGAGTATAACGAATACCCGAAAGCCGCCATCGCGCTGATCGAAGGCGGCGCGGACGTGAACGCGAGAGACGGAGAGAATAGGACGCCGCTCATGAAGGCCGCCGAAGAACGGGAGGACGATATCGACGCGCTTACGGGGCTGATTCTGGCGGGGGCGGAAGTGAACGCCGCGGACGGCGACGATTGGACGGCTTTGCATTACGCCGCGAGAAACAACGACAACTCCGAGGTTACAAAGACGCTTCTCGAACGCGGCGCGGACCCGAAAGCCACGGACGACGGAGGAATGATCCCTCTGATGTGGGCGGCCAACAACAACGGAATCCCTGTGATCTCCCTGCTACTGGAAGCGGGATCGGACATAGGGGATAAGAGTGGCGATGGCGAGACGCCCTTGATGCTTGCGGCAATGGGCAACCAGCCTCCCGAGGTCATTTCCTTTTTGCTTGAACGAGGCGCCGATATTTCGGATCGCGACAATTCCGGTAAAACAGTTCTTTCGCACGCGGCCCGGCACAGTCCCCACCCCGCCGTTGTGGAATTATTGCTCACACGCGGCGCGAACATAAACGAACAGGACGGCAGTGGAAAAACCGCTCTGATGGAGGCGTGCGGGGCCGGCACTCCGAGGGGAGTCAACAATGCCCTTCTTCTGTTGGACAAAGGCGCGGACGCGAACATAAAGGATAGCGAGGGGAAAAAAGCCGCGGATTACCTGCCCGAATCGAAGCCGGACGAAGCCGGTGACGGCGAATGGAAGGCGCTCGTTGACCGCCTGGCGGGTAAATAAATTCGAAAGAGGAGTGGCGGATTGCCTGCGCGTGTAAATGACGGGAACAGTTGAGCCGCTAATTTCGGAAAAATACAAAACCAGGAGGGTAGGATGAAAAATTCCATTGGATTCAAAGCGCGTGTTTTTCTGTTGGGGGCGGCGCTCGCTTTCGTTACGCTTTTCCCCGCCGTCTCGGCGGCAGGGACTCTGGACGCGCTTCCGAAGTGGGACGATCCCCATATGATTGTCCATTTGGAGGATGTTTCGGAAGCGATGGGGAGGCTGGGAAGCTCATTTTTCTTCGATCATTTTTTAGACGAAAGCGCTCGCGAACGGGCGAAAGATTCTCAAGACACGCCGTTTCCTTTGCGTTTTGCGCGGGAAGGCTGCTTGGAATGGCTGAAAAACTTTCCCGTGGAGTCGTTCTCGCTGGTCAAGGGGCTGATGCTGGAGAACGAGGACACGTTCCAGGGAGCGATCCGTTTCGCGTCGGACAAACAGGAGATTTTGGATAAACTGTCTGCGGGCGTCGACGGGGATGACGCGGAAGAAAGGGAAAAACTCCAGGCGGACGTGTTAGATTTGTTCGGTTTCCCGCCCGATCCCAACCTGAGACTCCTTGCTTTCGGCAGTTCCTTCGCCGACTCAAGCACTTCGGTAGCGGACAAGAATCTTTACGAGATCAGTCTGAACTTCGACGATAAATATTTTTTCGCCGAAGATGCCGCGTTCTTCTCATTTTACGCGTCGGTGGAAAAAGACGGAGACGAGAATATTCTGCTGATCGGATCGGAACCCGGGGAAGTCGAGAAGGCACGCGAAGCCGTCAAAGACGAAGGCAGCCGGATGAAGATCACGCGGCGAGGCCCGGCCGGTTATAAAAATTTCGCCCAGATCAACGACACCAGCGATGGCTCCATGACCAGGGACATCCTCGACGGACTATCGTTTGAGCCGAAAGCTCCCGCGTTCTTGGAGTTTTCTTTCGGCTTCCCGGAAGAAGAAATCATCGGCGCCGCCATCCGCCACAACCTTTTAGACGTTTTCTTAGGCGGAGCCGGCAAGCCCTCGTCGGCGTGGTCTCCCGACGAGCCCGGGTTGCGGTTCGGAGGCGGATTCCCCTGGCTCGCCGGACTCCTGTCCGTCGTCATGACCGGTGACGACGCTCTCGGCTTGCTGGCAACCCTGGGTGGAGGAAACAAAGAGCAAGCGCGCGAGTTCCTGGGAGAACAAAATATCGACGTGGAGACGCTGACGAAGGCTTTCCGCTCCTTTGGCTTTGTCCTGGGAGGAAAATCGTCGCTGCTGGGACAGGAAATGCCGGGCGGTTACGCGTTCGTTTCCGGCGGCGCGGGCGCTATGAAGGCTTTACTGCCTCTCATCCGCGCGTTTTTCGAGAACGTTTTTGATTTTGAAGAAGCTCCCCGCGAAGGCTGGGACGTTTTTTACGCGCTAAACGAGAATTTACGCGAACAGCTCGCCATGCCCCTGTTTGCCGGTCTGAAAGACGGAACCCTGCTGTTGGGATGCCTGACCCCGGAGACTCTGGAGGAGAACCCGGAGATCGAGTGGCCTGACGGAAGCGGCGAAGACGTTTTTCGCGCCCGGCTGAACATGCAGAGCCTGAGTCTTCTGCCCATCGAGCTTTCCACGCCCTGGTTACCCGCAAGACTGACCGGTATGCTCGAGAACCTCGGCATCGAGGATATGCTGAACGCGCAGACGTATTCGGCATTTCTCAAGACGCTGTTGTGCGCGCAGGAGATATGGGAAATAACGCTCGGCATGAGCGACTGGGGCAGTCTGGACCTGACGGCCGTCACGGGAGAAGTGAATTATTGGCAGGCGCTGGAACTAGCCCGTCTTGCCCGAGAACTGGACTAAAAAACCGGCAAAAAATGAACACACAAAAAGGAGCGAACGTAAATGAAAAAAAATGTAAGAGTGTTTTTAGCGATTGCGATGGTTATCTGTTTTGCGGTGTCCCCGGCTTCGGCTGAATTGCCGAAAGGCCACAAAGAATTCATGAAAAACGAGGACTACAAGGACGCTTTCGATCAATTCACGGCGGTGATGGAAGAAGCCAAAGAAAGGCTGAGCGCCGCCGAGTACAAGGCACTTGAAAAGGAAAACGGCGAAACTATAGCGGCGAGCGTCAAAGAGGACATGGGATCCGGCACCTCCGAAGCCGACGCCTACGCTGCGGCTTACTGGATGAGGAACGAGCAAGTCAGCAGGGAACTTCGCTGGGACTGGCTGCGGAAGAACGCGGAAGATGTCCAGGGGTTTTACAGGCTGAAAAGCGACGCCTTCGAAGGATACATGACACTCGAAAAGGGTGACGAGGAGAATGAGTACGCGGCAGGCATCTCCGTGGCGATGAAAAAAGAGCCGTACAACAGCGGCGACTTCGACGGCTTGGGCAAACTCTCGGACGGCAAAATGACGGCAGCCAACGGGGATGAAGACCCGAATGCCGTTACCGTGACTTTCGACGGCGAAACCGCGAAGGTCGTGACATCCAAAGCACTCAAAGAGAGCGATTTGTTCGGAGCGGGCGTGACAATCGACGGGGAATACCTGAGAGAGAAAAAATAAGGAAGGTACGAGAATGGTGGAAGGTACGAGAATGAAGAAGCGCCGCTTGGATTTTCTGGTTAAAGCCACCCGATGAAGGACGTACAGGAGATGAACGGTATGGGAAAAATTTTAGCGGCCGCTCTCGCGCTGTCCGCGCTGTTTGGGGCGGCGGCTCCGGATTTTGCCGACGCGTCGGAGAAATACGAAACGTACTTCAATGCCCGGTTCGGTTATTCGATGGAGTACCCGGACATCTTCGAGACGAGGAAGGAGCCGGAAAACGGCGACGGCGTGAAGCTGGCGTCGAAAAACGGGGAATATACCCTCGCCATCTGGGGCGGGTACAACGTTCTCGGCCAGGACGGAACCGCGCTACTGGAGGAGAGCAAGGAGAGGGTCGCCCACGTCGTCCCGGATTCCGAGAGAAGCGCGGGGAGGTATTACTCCATTCAGTACAGCGACGACGGAGGAAAGGACGGCGTGGAGCATATCTTTTACGAATATGTGATTGTGAACTCCGCTATGAAAGCCGGTTTCACGTTCTCATATCCCAAAGACGAAGAGATGCGCTTCGCCGTGACCGTCATCGACATGGAGAACTCGCTGAAAATGCCCGAAGACGAAACGTCCGAAACGGAAGGGTTCAACCCCGGCGTTTTCTCGCTGAAAGACGGGCGCGTTTTCAAAGGAGACGAGGAACTGGATTGTGAAGTGAACGACGTTCCAAAGGAAATAGAAGGGCCGATCCGGCACTGGAGCGTCATCGGGACGGGGACGTCCGACGTGGTGAAGGAAAACGAGACCGGCGTCTGGTTCTTCGCCTCCGGGGGCGAGTTTTTGGCCTTCGCGCCGCTGGAAAACGAGAACGAGTGTCAGGACATCGTTTTCAGCCCCGACGGGGCAAGCCTCGTTCTCGTGACGGGGAGCGGAATGCGCCCCGATATGTTTTTCGAGGTGTACGGCGAGGGCATGGAAATGATCGCGGGATTTAGCGGAATCCGGGGCGCGCTTGCCTGGATCGATTCCGCCCGCTTCGTCTTCACCGCTATCGGGGACATACGCGAGGGGCGATTCGCAAACCTCGGCTACGGCCTGCGCTTTTCCGTCTCCATGTACGACGTGCCCGCCAGGCAGTTGATCGTCCTCAAGGAGGCCACCGAAACGCAAAATTATTCGCTTTGGGAAGTGATCGAGGACGGAAACGCCGTGACCGTTATCGAGGAATCCGTGAAATCAGAAAAGGATTGGGGAGACGAAGAAAAGACGGAGACACGGGAAATCCGCGTGGAAATTCCGGCGGCGGGTTAGGGTTTCAAAAATTCTGGAGGGAGGAAAAAAGGCTATGAAGAAATTTTGGGCGGTTCCTTTGGTTTTGGCGGCGGCCCTGACGGTATCTTTTTCCGCGCCGGCGGAGACGGCGGTGACGGTCGCCATCAGGAACAACCGGTCTCACAATATGTCTTTCGCTTTCCGCTGGACGGGGTTCGACGACGACAATAGAAGCGGCTGGTATACCGTGAAGGCTGGGGAGACCCGGACGATTATGTTCAAGGATGTTGTTTACGTTTTTACCTCGCCGGACTTCGGTTACTACGCGACGGGCGGAGGACGCGTCTGGCCAGGGAGCGCAAACGACGAGCGCCCCCTGGCCTTCCAGCGTTATCGGCAACGTGAAGGGGCCCGCTCCGAAAGAGTTTTTTGAGGCGGAGGAGAAGAAAAAAGATGTGAAGATGGAGTTCTGTGGTGTTGTTCGTACTTCGCGAATATTCATTCGAGGTGATTTTACGTGTCTGACATCGTGTATTTGATTCTGTTGTTGATTCTTGAAATAGCCGGCCCGATTATACTCGTGATCTTTCTCGTCTGGGGTGTCATCGTTCTGCGCAGAGGCTGGCGCGAGAGGAAAAGTTTTTCCGCGTCCAGAGGCGACGAAACGGCAATGGCGATGGAGCGACTGCGTATCAAAGCGTGGGCGATGAGAATAGTCGGTGCTGTCCTTTGGCCGGTTGGGTTCGGCTTTTCCCTTTATCTTGGCGCGAATGGGCAGCTGGCGTTCATGGCCGCGTCCGTGATCTCCGGCGGATGTTTTCTCTGGGCGGGAAGCATCAAGAACCGTTACAACACAAGCTTCAAAGAAAACTTCGTGAAATCGGAACTGGCGAAAGTTTTCGAGAATCTCCAATACGTCCCCGACGGGAAATTTGACGCGGCGTCCCTCCAAAGCCTCGGTTTTTTCAAATCCATCGATCGAGTAGGCGGCAACGACCTAATTATGGCGGATTACAAAGGAATTCACTTCGCGCAGTGCGACTTGGCCGTCCAGGAAAGGTACACGGTCACGGTAGAAGACAGCGACGGGCACACGAAGAGGGAGGAACGCTACCGCGACATATTCCGGGGCAGGGCAATGCGTTTCGGCTTCGCGGAGATATTCAGAGGCAAAGTGCAGGTCGTGAGCCATAATTTCGACGGAGCGGAAGTCAAGTCCTCGCGGGGAGAATGGCAGATGGTCGAGACGGAGTTGGCGGAATTTCGCAGCCGCTTCGAGGTTTTCGCCTACGACCCGCTGGACGCGATGGCGGTTCTCACTCCCCAGATGATAGAGGGAATCTTCTACCTCGGCAAAGCTCTCGGCGTTCCAATGGCGCTCTATTTCATCGAAAACACGATGGTCGCCTTCCTTTCCACCGGGCGGGAGGCATTCGACGTCTCGGGCAAAAAAACGCTGCTGGAGGAAAGGGAGTTGCTGAAACG
>JAISWV010000367.1 GCA_031270755.1 Synergistaceae bacterium | reverse complement strand
TCCCCGCTGGTTTTCCTAAAATTTTTGTAAAATCAGAAGTCATTTTAGCAAATCTTGCTTTCCGAAGAAAATCCAAATCGTCAAAAAACATTTCAGACAGTAATCTAAGACGAGCCGATTTTGTTTTCGGATTGTGATGCATCGCAATCATTATCTTTTGTCTATATAACCACGTAAGAGACTCGTTTGAAGACATCCAAGGCTTTCCTAATTCCTTTTGTATTTGAGCAACTGGCCTGTCTTGAACATATTTATTCATTAATGCCCGTATTTCGGTAGCCGTTAAAAATCTATCAAAACTATAAGCATTTGAAGCAAAGAGCAGAATTAAGAGTAACGCTATGGCAAGAATGCGTTTCATACTAACCCATCTCCGTTTTTATAAATAGCAACGCGTGGCGCTTAAAGACTTTACCTACTTTCGTTCTACGCACTCAATAACGGTCCACAATTTTGTGGTTGAACCCCTGGGGCGAATGCTGCAGATACCGCTGAACGTGGAGATGTCGGATATATAGACGGACACTCCCGCCTCCGACACCACGAGTACGCCTCGGTTCATCAGCTCTTGTAAAGCGCTGTTATCACCATTACTGATATACCCCATTGCCTCGTCCAAGATTCCTCTGGTCGCGGCGATAGGATACCCTGCTTTCGTGACGCCTTCCACATCGGCGTAAGCGACGGCGGAAGTTCCCAAAGACAACATCAATACCCCAACAAGCAACAACATCGAACGTTTCATAACAATAGCCTCCTTATATTAAGTCGCTGTCGAATTTAGTACGCTTTGTCCAATCAATCTACTCCGAGAGCGCGAGATCAATGGAGCCGATAATATCAAGCAATTCTTCGCTGTCACCCGAGAATGTGACACATATGTTTCCAGATATTTCAGGCATTCCTTCCACGTCTTCTCTATAAACTTCGGCAAAAGCTTTGTTCATTTTCTTGTCTTTAAAAGTAAATCCATACCCTACCGAATCATTTCCTTCAGGTGTACTCCCTTTCAGTTGTTTGGATTTTTCATAGGCGAAATCCTTAAGTGACGTTCCTTCGGTCATTCTCGCGTAGACCCATACGGTCTCCCCAGTCGGAGACGTATAGATAAACTCCAGATCGGGGCCTTTCATTTCTTGAACTTTCCAACTACGGGGAATATCTGCTTTCACAGTGACGTTTTTTTCCGCTGCTTCGGCACCTGCCACAGAAATTATTATTACCCACACAACGACTGCCGCGAGATAAATTTTTCTCATTGTTACGACCCCCACAAAGATATTTTTCTCATTCCAAATGTTTTTCAATCACTTCACCAGTTTCAACCGGTTGTTGCGGTCTTTGATCTGACGAAGTAGCGTGACGCACAGGGAGGAAATTTTCTCCTCGTCGTTTTGGGACGCGGCTTGTTCGAGCTGGATCACGCTGTCTTTGATCGCGTTTTCGTAAGGCGCCAGCGAAGGGCGACTCATGGGGTCGCTATAGCGCAGGGCATCGGCCACCGGCTGAATCTCCCGCGCCATTCCCGGCGTTTTCTCAAGAATCGCCGACACGTCTGCCCGAAGAAACGACAACGATCCCACGTTTTCCCGCACCTCCTGACCCCGCCGTTCGATAATTTCCCCTCCTCCCCTCAGCAATACGAGGCGGATACCGAAAAACGCCAAAATGACCGCGTGGATCAGGAAAAACCACGTCGCCGGAAACCGGAACAAAGAGGCTTGCTCCAGCAGCACGAAAACGGCGGAGAAAATGACCTCTATGCACAGATACCGGCAGACCGTCGCCGGGACAGCCATGCCCCAGGGATAGCTTTCCACGTTTCCGGCGAGAGACATGCCGCTCCACCAGAAAGCCGCGATCCCCAGCAGCGCGAACCCGTAGGCAATCCAGAATAAAGTGGTGGTTTCCCTTATCACCAGAAAAAGCAAGCTCACCACTGCCGTCATGATCAATGCAATCAAGGTGATGCGTATTTTATGGTTTGTCATGTCCATCGCTCCCTACACCATTTTATGTCCGCATTCTCCGCAGAATTTGACTCCCGGAGAAACGTTTGCCCCACACTCCGGGCACTTTTGCGTCAGCGGCGCGCCGCATTCCGCGCAAAACTTTCCCCCCGGCGTTTTTGCGCCGCAGACAGGGCAAACGATTTCACCGCCGGCAGGCGCGACTTTTTCCCCGCATTCCGGACAAAACTTGATCCCAGAGGGCAGGGTCGCACCGCATTTTGCGCAAACCACCCCCTTTTGAGGCGCGGGATTGCCGGGAGCGGGGGCGCTTGGCTGCTGCGCTTTGCCCACGGCATTTTGCACCAGGCCGCCCACCGTAGCCCCCACCGCGCCGCCGACGCCGGTCATCATTCCCAGGCCCACGCCCAGGTTTGTCATCTGGCCTACAGCCTGATTGGAGGCAACGCGCTCCGCCACGTCGAAGCCCCGCTCGTCATTGTAGCTGTAACCCTCCGTCGCGCGTTTTTGGGCAAGGGCCTGAGCCTCGATCACGATACGCTGTGCCTCCGCCTCTTTGTCGATCACCCCGACCTGCTGACGCAGCCTCGCCTCCGCGACGTCCGCGTACTGCCGGAAATGCAGTTCCTTGAATTTCTGATAAGCTTTATCTTCTTCGGGCTTGACAAACGTACCGACTAAGAAACGCTCCAGAAATACGCCGTAGTCCAGGAAATCCGCGCGCAGCTTTTCGAGCAGCTCCAATACCTGCGCCTGCACGGTGACGTCGAGAGCGGTCGTCGGTTCGTCCGCTATGAGAAGTTGCGGGTCGCAGCTCATCGCCATCGCGATCATGACGCGCTGCTGCATGCCGCCCGAGAACTGATGCGGATAGTGCTTCAATCTCTCTCGCGCGTTGGGGATGTCCAGCTTTTCAAGCAGCTCCGCCGCGCGATCATAGGCTTCCTTGCGGCGCAAACCCTTATGGAACATGAGGGGCTCCGCTATCTGCGCGCCCACGGTCATCACGGGGTTCAACGCCGTCCCCGGCTCTTGAAAGATCATGCTGATCCTGTTGCCTCTGATTTTCCGCAGGGCTTCGTCGGGCAGCTTCAGCAGATCGTCTCCGTGAAACAACACGCTGCCGTCCATAATCAGACCGGGAGGGAAGGGAATCAGGCGAAGCGCCGAGAGCGCCGATACCGTCTTGCCGGAACCGCTCTCCCCGATGACGGCCACGCATTCG
>JAISWV010000297.1 GCA_031270755.1 Synergistaceae bacterium | reverse complement strand
CCCAGCATCATCAGGCAAAGGGGGTAGTCTTCTTCCGGAAGCGAGAGAGCCCTGTGGATCTCCTCCAGGTTCATGGAATGAATATAGCGGGTTCCTATTTCAAAAGCCGCGGCGGCGAGGTAGATGTCCTGTGTCATGGCCCCCGCGGCAACGGCCGCGAACTCCGCGCTGTCCTTTTCGTTGAAGTTGTCCGACAGCGCCTTGCCGTCGGCTACGACGATCAGGATACAAGGGGCGGTTTTGACGAAGTTTTGAGAGCCAACCTTTGCCCTGATGTTTTCTTGCGATATCTCGATCAAACTGTGAGTCCGCCAGTCGTACAGAAAAATCCCCTCGTCCTGGGCGGCGTAGATTTTGCAATAGGGCTCCAAGCCCTTCGACATGGGCACCGTCCATCCCTTTTCCCCGCGATTCAGGCCCGTGGCTGCCCAAAGGATCGTGGAAAGCTCCTCCAGTTCCAGCGGTGCCACGGGAAAATCTCCGCCCGCCGCCGAGGCGCGTTTTTTGAGGGCCTCGAACAAACCCATTCCTCCCTCCGTTTGGGGCGGCGGCAGCTTGACGTCCGCGTAGGCGGACGCGGCGACGGCGAGCAGAAGCAACGACAAAAGACAACTTTTGAGTACAAAACGCATGATAGATAAAACCCTCCTTATGACTACTGTCGATTTTCAATAATACCCGCGAAAAACCATCCTGCGGGAGACCACAGACACAAGATACACTCGATAAGTAAATTTGGCAAGACAAACAAAATTTTCAACAATACATCAAACGTAGCAAAAGCACTGCAAACACTTAATTGATTATTTTGAGTGTGAAATTTATCAATTAGGTTATAGCAAGGATTATGGTTCTCATGCGTTTGCCCTGGCCATATCCCCCGTTTCTACGTATCTGCGGTCCTGATCGACGCATGGGGGTGTCCACTCGTCAACTAAAAAATCTGTCTATCGGGCCTCGAAAACGAAGTCGTTTATGGAACCCAAAACTTCGCGGTTGCCGAGGCCGCCGGACTTGGTTATCACAATGCACGAATGATCTTTTGAAAGCGCTTTTGCGGCCACGACTCCGGGCGACAACTCGACGAGGGGGCGGACCCCCTCGCAGCCCATCTTCGACAAGACGCCGTGCAGCGTGTCCCCCCCAAAGACGGCAAGATAGTCCACCTTTACCTCCCCCAGCATTCTCACGGCGATCGCGCCAACGTTGCTGGCGATCCTGCCGGGGAGTTCGTGCTCCGGGATTCCCCTTTCCCTGGCGCAGGACTCCGTCAGAGGTACCTCAGCCCGCGTCTCGACGGTCCGAAGGATCACCCGCCCCTGCTCTTCCATTTTCTTTTTCACTTCCTCAACGAAAAATCCACACGCGTCCGAGCCAGGATAGGACGCATCCAGTTTCTGAGCGAGGGACAGCGTGAAGGTCGAAAACCCATAATTCGTTCCGTCGGATATTTGATCGATGGTTATCGGGTTCACGCTTCCCGAGACGATCAGGACGCTGCCGCCCCTTTTCTCGAACGTCAGATCGCTTTTCGGAAGCTCCAGGAGGTCCGGCAAGATCTCGGCGAACCCCGCGCACCCCGCCAGAAAACGCAGGTTGCCGCCGCGTTTCAAAATGGAACCCGCTCGTTCGATATCTTCCATGCTTTCCGCATCCAGAATGCGGATCGTTTTCGCATTCGCGCCCGTCCCGGCCTTTTCGTAAGAATCGCGCGTCACGTTTTCGGTCGGGGTGTCCGTCTGAAGGTGAATGATGTCTGCAACCGAACTGAGCTTCACCGGTGAGAACGGGTCCTGGCCGAACACGCTTTCCGCCACTTTCATCCCATCGATGTACTGGATTCCGCCCACCGTCACGCGGCGGCTTTTAGGGAACGCCGGGACGAAGGTGAGGCACTCCGCTCCCCCGGCGTCAAGCAACCCGGCAAGCTCGGCCCCGATATTTCCCCTCAGGGCCGAGTCCGTTTTTTTGTAAAAATACTCCACGCCGTATCGCATGGCCTCCGAAGCGATGTCTTTGACCATTCGGCGCGCCTTTTCGGGCGGAATATGCCGCGACTCGGCGTCCACCACCAGGACGTCACAGCCCCCGTATCCCGCGTCGGAAAGCTGGTCCCTCGTGAGCACCAGCACGGACACTCCCTTCCGGGAAAACTGCACTCCGGTATCGAGAGAGCCGGTATAGTCGTCGGCGATGATCAGCAGTTTGCTCATCGATTACAGCCCGAATTTGTTTTTCGCCATCACGGCCGCGGCGTTTATGGCGTCGACCATGCTTTCCTCGTTGGCCCTTCCCTCTCCGGCCTTGCCGAAGGCCGTGCCGTGATCCACTGACGTGCGGATGATCGGCAGCCCTATGGTGGAGTTCACCCCCGACATGGAAGAATACCGGTTGGTCCCCGCGTCCAGTTTGAAGCCCGCCAGCTTCAGCGGGATATGTCCCTGATCGTGGTACATAGCCACGACCACGTCGTATTGTCCACCTTGACACTTGACGAAGACCGTGTCCGGCGGAACCGGTCCGTCCGCGTCCATGCCCAGCGTTTTTGCGTCTTTTATGGCGGGCGCTATTTCGCGCTCTTCCTCCCAGCCGAAAAGTCCGTTCTCGCCGGCGTGGGGGTTCAGTCCCGCCACGCCTATTCTGGGGTTTTTGTAGCCCATGAGAGAAAGGCCTTCGTGGGCCAGCTTGATGACGGCAAGGACGCGCTCTCTTTTTATTCTGTCGCAGGCCTCGCGCATGGAGCAGTGGGTCGTCACGTGGATGACCTTCAGAGCCCCGCCGGTCAGAAGCATGGCGAAATTCTCGGTGTGCGTGTAATCGCCGAATATTTCCGTGTGGCCGCTGTAGTGATGCCCCGCGAGATTGACGGCCTCTTTGTTGATGGGGCCCGTGACCACGGCGTGGAGCTGTTTCTTCATGGCCAGGTCTATGCCCTTCACCACATATTGAAACGAGGCCTCGCCGCAAAGCTTCTGCACTTTTTTGTACTCGAAACTCCCCGGCTTCAGAAAACCGAGGTCGATATATTCGAGAGTTCCGTATTTCCCCTCGGCCTCGGCGGGCTCCTTTACCTCTCGCAGTTCCAGCCCTGCGCCCGAAAATTCATTGGCCTGCCGCAAAGCTTCATAGTCACCGATCACCACCGGCAGGCATTTTTCGAATATGTCCTCGTGCCTCAGCGCTTTTGCCGCGATCTCCGACCCCACG
>JAISWV010000215.1 GCA_031270755.1 Synergistaceae bacterium | reverse complement strand
ATTGAGATAATCGAGAAAGCTCGTCGGGGTTTTATGTCGAGCTCGATTGTCCGGCAGGGAAAGCGCAAAAGCGTTTTGCCTGTTGGGGTTGTTTTTATGGCGGCGTTGCTGACGGGTGTGTTCGCGTGCTCTTCTTTCGGCATAGGCACGGGAAGCGCCGGTATTTCGGATTCGCTTTACCTGCGCGTTTACAACTGGAAAACCGGCGAGCTCTACGTTTCGAGGCCGGCGAAGGTGGGCAGCGAACTTTTTTTCGGGTGGATCCACTCTTTGGAAAAGATCCCGTGGAACGAATACTATCACGTCGGCGAGGACCTGCGCCTCATCCTCGACGCCATCACTTTCCCGGCCTTCGGCGCGGGGATTCCCGAAAACAAAGGACGGGTCTGTTACGTGAAGGACGGTTTGATCCACATGGAGGAAATCGGCCAACCCTTCGACGAGCTTTTGTGGCTCAACTCTCACACGGCGACCCAGGAGATCCGACTGGACGGAGAAGTTGTCGCGAGAGGCAGCGAGCTGCCCCAACACACCCGTTTGCGTTTGATCATCGAGAAAGGTGATGAGAATGGACCATAAGGCAGAAGAAATCAATATCGAAAGCGGCCCCACTCAAGACGGAGCCGACAGCGAGCCCGCCTTGGCCGTTGAGGGTGCCAATGCTCAGGAGATCCTCGAAAAATTCGACAAGGAGTCCAGTACGCGGACTTTGTCGAACGCCCTTCTTACGAAGGTGTTTTTTTGGCTCTGCGTCGCGGTCTCGCTGTACCACTTCGTCACGTCGTTTTACGGGACGCCGGTGGTCCTCAAGCACCGCTCTCTGCATGTGGCCGTGATGATGTGCCTGGGGTTCGTCATGTACCCTTTCGGTAAGAAGAGCAGCCGCCAAAAGGTATCGTTGTGCGACTGGGCGTTGATTGCCCTGTCGATTGCCGTGCCCGTCTACGTTTGGGTCGATTATCTGGGCGTCATCGACCGGGCGGGGAACCCCAACGTCCCCGATATGATCGCGGCGACAATTTTGGTGCTCCTGGTGCTGGAGTCCACGCGCCGCATCACCGGGTGGGCTCTGCCTATCTTGGGCCTTGTTTTTATCACCTACGGGCTTTACGGCCGCAACCTGCCGGGGATATTCGCCCATCGCGGCTACACGTGGATGCAGCTTTCCAACCATTTTTTCGCCAACACCGAGGGAATCTACGGCTCTTCGGTCAGCGTATCGGCCAGCTATATTTTTTTGTTCATCCTCTTCGGGGCCGTCATGGTCAAGTCGGGAATGGGGGGTTTTTTCAACGACATCGCCATGGCTTGGGCCGGCCACACCAAAGGCGGGCCCGCCAAGGTCTCGGTGATCGCGTCGGGCCTGCTGGGTTCCATCAACGGCTCGGCCGTGGCCAACGTGGTCACGACGGGCGCGTTCACCATTCCCTTGATGAAAAAGACGGGCTACACCAAAGAGTTCGCCGGGGCGGTGGAGGCCTCGGCCTCGGTGGGGGGACAACTGCTGCCGCCCGTCATGGGGGCCGCAGCCTTCATCATGGCCGAGAACCTGGGCGTCCGCTACTCGGTCATCATCGTGCACGCCGCCATTCCGGCGCTGCTTTATTACTTGGGAATTCTCATCCAGGTACAGCTTCGCGCCGCAAAAAACGGCCTGTCGGGCCTGCCGAAAAACCAGCTGCCTCGGGCATGGGACGTTTTGCGCGCCAAGGGGCATTTGGTTCTTCCCATCGCGTTTCTGCTCTACATGCTCTTTTTCTCGGGCACGACGATCCTCTACTCCGCCGTGGCCACCATCGTGGTGACTATCGTGGTGGCGTGCCTCAAAAAGGTGACCCGCATGAATTTTTGGGACATCTGCGTGTCCTTTGCCGAGGGGGCCCGCTCGACGGTGCCCGTGGCGGTGGCCTGTGCCTGCGTGGGAATCATCGTGGGCGTTTCCTCCAAAACCGGTTTTGGCTTGACCATGGCCAACACCATCATCTCGCTGGGTGAGCAAAGCCTTCTTTTCACTCTGGTCTTCACCATGGTCACCTGCATGATCCTGGGTATGGGCCTGCCCTCCATTCCGGCCTACATCATCACGGCCACCATCGCCGCTCCGGCCCTTTCCAAGCTGAACATCCCGCCGATAGCGTCGCATATGTTCGCCTTTTATTTCGCCATGTTCGCCAACTTGACGCCCCCTGTGGCTCTGGCGGCCTTCGCCGCGGCCGGCCTGTCGGGAGGAGACCCCATGAAAACGGGCTTTGCCTCGGTCAAGCTGGCCATCGCCGGCTTCATCGTCCCCTACATGTTCGTCTACTGTCCTGAGCTGCTGCTCATCGATACGTCTCTCCTGGTGGGCATCCGGGTGGCCATAGGGGCCAGCGTGGGGGTGTTGATGATCGGCGCCGCCGTGGAGGGGTATCTTTTTACCAAGATGCACGCGGCTCTCCGGCTGGTCTCCTTCGCCGGAGCCCTGTGCCTGATCGACAGCGATTTTTACACGGACCTGGTGGGCGTCGTCATCCTCGTGGTCTTGTTGGCAATCCAGCACTTCCTCGCCAAACAAGAACCGGCAAAGGGAGCGTAAAACTCATGGATTTTCACGCTATCTCTCTGGCTTTCGGGCTTACGCTGTTCGCCGGGCTGTCCACGGGGATCGGCTCGGCTTTGGCTTTTTGGGCAAAACAGACGAACACCCGCTTCCTTTCGCTGAGTATGGGTTTCTCCGCGGGGGTCATGATCTACGTGTCCTTTGTGGAGATTTTCTCCGAGGCCCGCGACACCCTGACCAGCGAATGGGGCCCAGCCCTGGGCTCTTGGGGGACCGTCGCGGCGTTTTTCGCGGGTATGGCCCTCATAGCGGTCATCGACAAATGCGTTCCCAGCGCCGAAAACCCCCACGAGGCCCACACTGTCGAGGAGATGTCCCTGAGCAGGAGCGAACACGCCAGCAAACACCACGACATGAACGCCCTTCACCGCACGGGCATCTTCACGGCTCTGGCCATAGCGATCCACAACTTTCCCGAGGGGCTCGCGACCTTCACGTCCGCCCTGGTGAACCCCAACTTGGGCGTCGCCATAGCAGTGGCTGTGGCGATCCACAACATCCCCGAGGGGGTCGCCGTGTCCATCCCCATTTTCTACTCCACGGGAGACCGCAGGAAGGCGTTTCTCTACTCCTTCCTCTCGGGCCTGGCCGAACCGGCCGGGGCGGTGGTGGGCTACGTGGTGCTCATGCCCTTTTTCTCCCCCGCGGTCTTCGGCCTGTTGTTCGCCGGGGTGGCGGGGATCATGGTGTTCATCTCCTTCGACGAGCTTCTGCCTGCGGCGGAGGAGTACGGCGAACATCACCTGAGCCTGTACGGCCTCATCTGCGGCATGGTCGTCATGGCCCTATCCCTGCTCTTGTTCGTCCCCGTTTGAGTCCCCCAAGGACCGACAATCTTTGCCCTCCTGAGGTTGCCTTTGCGGCAGCCTTGGGTCTTTTCCGCAGTTTCCGTAGACATAGAGACACGCGATGCAGGCGTCGCCGAGGGCTTGAAGGCTCGAGACCTCCCTGTCTTTAGGCAGCCCGGAGACGGCGTAGGCCAGCGGCAATTCCGTACAAGCCGTTACGACCAAGGTGTTTTCCCGTTCCCAGAGTTTCTCGATGACCTTCCGCAAAGCCGCTCCCGCCTCCGGCATCTTGCCGGCCTTGACGCGAGTCAAGCTTTCCTGTATGCGTTCTTGTTCCGCCTCCGACGGGTCCAGAAAACGATAGCCGACCCGCCGCGCGTAGTCGGTATAAAGCCCGCTTCGGCGAGTTCCCGATGTGGAAAGAAGCCACGCGCCTCTCGGGCTCTTCTCTATAGCCAATCCCACTGTCGCCTCTACGATGTGAACGAAGGGCGCGGTCAACTCCCGCCTGAAGCGATCGATAAAGAAGTGGGCCGTGTTGCAGGGTACGGCCAAAACGTCCGCACCCCACTCGATCAAACGCTCCAGTCCGCAACGCAACAAGGGCGTGGGGTCATCCCCCGACCCGAAGACCGCCTGGTTGCGGTCGGGAATGGACGGGTCCGACAAGACGATGATCCGTGGATGCTCCTGATCGCGCTGCGCCGGCGCGTTCTGCGCCAAAATTCTCAAAAACTCCGCCGTGGCCGCCGGCCCCATACCGCCCAGAACTCCCAGAGTTTTCTCCGGTCTCGAAACCATCTCGTTTTCCCTCGGTTCTTGCCGCAGAGGATATATTCGGGTTACCCTTCTGGGCACATTATACAGTAGCAGATTATAAATGTGAGGCGTTCGCATCAGAGCCTGTTATACTATTCCCAGGAGAGGCACTCAAAACACCGAGCGAACTGTCTGGGGTTCTCCCCCGAAAGGGGGTAATAACGTGGAGGAAAAAATAAAGCTAGCAGTTGCCGTGCCCCAGCTCTTACTAGCCATCGCTGAACTAAATTATATCACCTTCCGCCATGCAGCTTCAACAATCCCGGCGGTTTCGGTTTTTGATTCCTGATAATGGAGCGGACAAGGTTTTTACAATTTTGGAAAGAAATGTGTAATGTGAAAATGGGAAAGCGGTTTATGGATATTTTAGGGGCTCTTGCGGGAACGATTCTGCTTTCTCCCGTACTCGCGGCCTTGGTGTTTCTGGTGCGCCGGCGCATGGGGCCGCCGGCGATTTTCGCGCAGCGGCGCGCGGGGTTGAAGGGAAAACCGTTCGTGCTTTACAAATTCCGCACAATGACCAACGCGCGGGACGAACACGGAGAGCTCTTGCCCGACGAGGCGCGGCTGACGAAG
>JAISWV010000146.1 GCA_031270755.1 Synergistaceae bacterium | reverse complement strand
CAATAGCCCCAAGGAGGAATTGATGGAATGAGATACGTCAAGATAGTAGCAATGGGAACGATGTTTTTAGCGCTGTCGTTGTTTTGCGCCGCCGCGAATGCCGCGGCTCCGGGCAAAGCGATCGTGGCGTCCCTGTCGGGAACGGTGGGCGTGCAGATGGAGCAGTTCGTGGCGAAGGTCGTCCAGCAGGCAAAAGAGGAAAAGGCCGGCCTGGTCGTCTTCAAGCTGGACACTCCGGGCGGTTTGGTGGAGGCCACGCGGGGGATCACACAGACGATTCTGGGCTCCGAGGTGCCCGTGGCGGTATGGGTTCCGCCGGGGGCGCGGGCGGCGTCGGCCGGCGCCTTCATGATGCAGGCCGCTCACATCTCCGCTATGGCATCCGGGTCCAACCTGGGGGCGGCGCACCCTGTGGTGGCCTCCGGCGGGGACGTCCCGGAGGGCGATATGAAGAAAAAAGTATTGAACGACCTGACCACACAGATGCGCGCCTTGGCACAAAAACGCGGGCGCAATCAAGATATCGCCCAGCAAATGGTCTTGGAGAGCCTTTCTTTGACCGCCCACGAAGCCCTGGAGGAGAACGTCATCGATCTCGTCGTCGACGACCTGGCCTCTCTCATCGCGGCTTCCCGGGGCCGCTCCGTCGTGGATGACGGACAGAGGACGACGGTGTCCGTTTCGGACGTGGTCGAGACTGTGGAGATGACCCTGCAAGAACAATTGATCCAATTTTTGTCCAGCCCCGACATCGCTTACCTTCTGTTGGTGGGCGGACTGCTCGCCATTTTTTACGAGATCGTCACGCCCGGCGGGTTCATTTTGGGAACCACGGGGGCCATCATGCTGCTTCTGGGGGGGATCGGCCTCAAGATGCTGCCCTTCAACTGGGCGGGAATCGCGTTGGTGGGGGCGGGCGTCATCGTGATGGGCATCGACCTTCTGGTGGGCGGAATGGGAATCTTGAGCCTTTTGGGTATCGCCGTGATAGTCGCGGGAGGGGTGTTCCTGTTTCAGGCGCCGGGCAGCGAGCTCTTGAGCGTCTCCATCGGCATGATCTCCGGGATGGCGGTGGCTTTGGGGCTCTGTTTCACGCTCTTCGCCTTGATGATCACCAAGAGCTTGCGTTCCAAAGTAGCCACCGGTAAAGAAGGACTCATCGGCCTCAGCGTCGACGTGACCGAGGACCTGGATCCTCTGGGGACGGTCAAATGCCACGGCGAGATCTGGAGGGCGCGAACCGAATCGGAGCCCCTGCGTAAAGGGGAGGCGGGCTCGGTGGTGGCCACTGAGGGCATCACCTTGATCGTAGCGCCCCCAAAAAAGGCACCGTCATGAACGTGACGATCCTTGGGGCGGGGAGTTTCGGGACCGCCATGTCGAATCACGCGGCGAGCCTCGGGTACAGAGTCCGGCTGTGGTGCCGCGGCTCGACTCAGGCGGAAGCCATCAATTCCCAGCGAATGAACCCCCGCTATTTGAAGGGCTGCAAGCTGCACGAAGAGGTGCGGGCCGACGCGAGCCTGGAAAGGGTCATGGCTTTCGGGGAGAAGGTTATCCTGGCCATCCCCACTCAGAGCCTGCGGGACGTCTTCGAGAAATTGAGACCCCTGCGCCTCGACGGGAAGGAATTTTTGAGCCTCGCCAAGGGGATGGAGATCTCCTCGGGAAAGCTGCCCCATCAGATCGCGGAGGCCCTGCTCCCCGGAATTTCCTACAGCGCCCTTTCGGGCCCCAGCCACGCCGAGGAGGTCATTCGCGACCTGCCCACCGCAGTAGTGGTCGCTTCCCGATCGCACCCAACCGCTAAAGAATGGCAGAAGACTTTGAACAGCCCTCATTTTCGAATCTACACAGGCGACGACCTGATGGGCGTCGAACTGGGGGGCGCGGTCAAAAACGTCATCGCCATCGCGGTGGGGATTTCCCAGTCCATGAACTTCGGAGACAACGCGAAAGCGGCTCTCGCCACGCGCGGGCTGGCGGAAATGGCAAGGCTGGGCGCGGCTCTCGGAAGCGCGCCTCTGACCTTGACGGGATTGGCCGGAACGGGCGACTTGATGGTAACCTGCTACAGCCACCACTCCCGCAACCTTCGCTTCGGGCTCGCCATAGGGCGGGGGCTCAACGTGGAGGAGGCGACCTCAGAGATCGGCCAGGTGGTGGAGGGTGCTCATACGGTCAAGGCCCTGGTGGCCTACGCGCGGAAGGCCGGCATCGAGCTTCCCATAGCCGAAGGGGTTCACGCGGTCCTCTACGAAGGGGCGTCCATCGACCAAGCCTTGAAAAAGCTCCTTTTCCGCGAGCCGAAACCGGAACAAATACCCTCGCATTCCGAAGGGCCCGGTTATAGGTCGCCGCCGCTGTAAGACAGGAGGAAAACCCGAGTGATGGAGAAATTTTTCAACATAGCAGGACCGAACGATCCGGAAGATCACTACATGCTGGACCCGCTGCGGCGGATCGACTACGGCGAAACCAGCGGGTTGATTGACCATAAACAGTATTTCGTGCTGCACGCGCCGCGCCAGACGGGAAAAACGACCTCGCTGCTGGCCATGGTGAAGGAAATAAACGGACAAGGGAAATATCACTGCGCGTATGTCAACGTCGAAACGGCGCAGACTGCCAGAAACGACGTAAAAAGGGGGATTTGGGCGATTTTATCCCGCCTTGAAAGCTCTTTTCGACACTTTTTGAAACGCGAACTATCGCATATGCCAACCGAAACGATCGATCGCAAAGGTCCGGACACCGCTCTCGTCGCGGCGCTGGAAGAATTTTGCGTATCTCTGGAAAAGCCTCTCGTCCTTTTTGTGGACGAAATAGACGCCTTGATTGGGGACACGCTGGTCTCCGTTTTACGCCAATTTCGAGACGGATATTCCCTCCGCCCTAAACGGGCGCCGCTCTCCGTAATTCTCTGCGGGGTGCGGGACGTCCGGGATTACCGCATTCACATGTCCGACGGCGACATCATCACGGGGGGCAGCTGCTTCAACGTCAAGGCGGAGTCGCTGCGTCTCGGAAATTTCTCTCAGGAAGAGATTCGGGAGCTGTATGAACAGCACACCACGGCGACTGGACAAATATTCGAGGAAAATATTTACCCGGCGGTCTGGGATCTGACCCAGGGACAGCCCTGGCTGGTGAACGCCCTGGCCCACCAAGCGACGTTTGAAATGCCGGAGGGTCGCGACCGGAGCAGGCCCGTGACGACCGAGATGATCGAGGAGGC
>JAISWV010000351.1 GCA_031270755.1 Synergistaceae bacterium | reverse complement strand
GTTCTTTAAATGTTGATGAGACCCAGGAGGCTGCGGCGCACGGCCGCCATACGCGCGATGGTGAGAGAAACTCGCCTTGGCGCGTCCATGTTGGTGTACCCGATTTTCGTGCGGGAAGGGCGCGGTATTGTCGAGGACATCGCCGCCATGCCGGGGCAGAAACGCTATAGCCCCGATACCTTCCCGAGGGCTCTCGAAAGCGCGGCAAACGCCGGGGTCGACAACGTCTTGCTCTTCGGCCTGCCGGAGCGCAAGGACGAGCGCGGCAGCGGAGCCTACGCGGAGAATGGAGTGGTGCAGCAGGCGCTCCGGGAGGGAAAGAAACGCTTTCCTCAAATGCTTTTCATCGCGGACGTCTGTCTGTGCGAGTACACGTCCCACGGGCATTGCGGCCTTTTGAAGGGAACGGGGGCCTCCGCGGTCGTGGACAACGACCCGACGATCGAGCTGCTGGCCCAAACGGCCGTTTCCCTGGCGCAGGCGGGGGCGGACGTCGTCGCACCCTCCGATATGATGGACGGGCGGGTGGGGGCGATACGAGGGGCCCTGGACGCCTCCGGGTTGACGGACACCGCCGTGCTTTCTTATGCCGTAAAGTACGCCTCTGCGTTTTACGGCCCGTTTCGGGAGGCTGCGGGGTCCGCGCCGTCCTTCGGAGACCGCAGGGGCTACCAGATGGACCCCCGCAACGGACGCGAGGCCATACGCGAGATGGAACTCGACCTGGAAGAGGGGGCGGACATGGTGATGGTGAAGCCGGGCCTGCCGTACCTGGATATCCTGAGAATGGTGAAGGAAAGAAGCCCGGTTCCGGTGGGATCCTACTGCGTCAGCGGGGAGTACTCCATGATCAAAGCCGCGGCGGCCAACGGATGGCTGGACGAAGAGCGCGCCGTCTGCGAGGCCGCGACCTGCCTGGTACGGGCCGGGGCGGATATTTTGATCACCTATCACGCCCCGGAGCTGGCGGGCTGGATCCGGGAGGGAAAGCTGTGAAAAATAAAATACAAATGGGACCAGGGGATGAGTCCCCTGCGGGGCATGGGGGGGAGCCCACAAAATTTCTCGGGATGAACGAAGTTCTCCGAACTATCCTGAAGCGTAGGAGCATACGGCAATACAAACTGGACGCCGTCTCGCGGGAAGATATAGAAACCGTGCTCCAGGCGGCACTTTACGCTCCTTCGGGGGCAGGCGCCGAACCGTGGCATTTTACCGTCATCACGGACAGAAAAGTCATCGAGGACTTTGACGCGCGAGCGCGGGCGGCCATGGCGGAGTCGGGGATCGAACGAATCGAGACCCTGGGAAAGGCCCCCCATTATCGCGTGTTTTTCGGCGCGCCAGTGGTCATCCTCATCTGCGGCGAAAAAATTTTGCGCAAACCGGGGCGTCATCTTTCGGCTCTTGCGGACTGCAGTGCCGCAATTCAAAACATGCAGCTCGCCGCAGTCTCTATCGGTCTGGGGACCTGCTGGATCGGTCTGGTGCGATATCTGTTCGAACGGGAGCCTGCATTCATGGCTCCAGAGGGGTATGAGCCGCTTTTCGCGCTGACGCTGGGACACCCTGCCGAGGGACTTCTTTCCGAAGTGCTTCCTCCCCGTGAAGACCGGCGTCCCGGGACAGTGGCCTGGCTGGAGTAGTCATTTTATCAATTTCCGGTCCAGGGCGATGCGGATGACGTCCGCCACGTTGTCCGCGTCCAGTTTCGTGTAGATCGCATTCAGCACCATCTTCACCGTGTTGATCGAGAGGCCGTGGTTGGCGGCGATTTCCGGCCGAGACAAACCGTGAGACAGGTCATGCAGGACATCCATCTCTCGGGGTGACAGCTGCGCGTCCTCTTCCAAGTTATTCGCTTTTTTGTATTCCGCGATGACGAAGGCCAGCCGCTTCGCGTAGGTTGCCGCCTTGCGTTTGATCATCTCGAGCCATTGAAGGGGGATGCCGCAATCTCTCTCCCCTATGGCTGTGGAGGCCAGTGTGCGCATATCCTTGCCCAGCTCGATGAACGGCATCGTCAAATTGTTCGACTCCGCCAAATCATAGGCTTCTTTCAGCGCCGAAAGCGACGCGGCCTTGTTTTTGAGATGGTAGTGACAGACAGCCTCCAGCGTTTTTCTGCCCAATTTCGCGAACAACAACGAGCTCAAGGTTCCCTTCTGTCCCTCGAGAAAAGGCAGAAGCTCATGATAATGCTTGTTGACGTACTCGAACTTCGCCCTGATGATGCTTCTGAAGTTCGCCTTGAAGATGGCGAAAGACTCCTGCGCGTATTTTCCCTTCAGCCAGTCCGCCACCAAATGGGACTGACCGAGAACGGAATAGTACCAGCCCGCTACGAGGTCGTAGGTGATGAAGCGGACATGGTAGTCGTTCATCTTGAGCTGTGCTTCCAAGTCTTTGAGGACCCCTTGGACGCTTTGGAAGTTCCCTTGGGCGAGCCCGATGCGCAGAAGATAAAACAACGCCCGGTTTCTCACTTCGTACTGATTCCGCGCCTCCGCTTTGGAGAAGGCCTGCTTGAGAAAATTTTCGGCGGGCTTCAGGTTGCCTTTGTAAAACAGAAGCTCGCCTCTCGCCAAATCGTCCAGTCCGTACATGCAGCCGCCCAAAATATTCACCATGTACGGAACCCCGCGGGTCAAGGTCTCTATGTACTCCTCCATCGCGCCGCTTCTGGTCGTGCCCACCCTGGAAGCCCAGGCGTCCAGGCTGATGTGCGTCATGGAGGAGGACTCGATGTAGGAGCCGAGCCGATA
>JAISWV010000094.1 GCA_031270755.1 Synergistaceae bacterium | reverse complement strand
TGGTTGCCGCCACTCAAATTGGATACAATTTGTGCTGAGGATGGAGTTTTAATCCGTAATTCAGCAATTCTCTTGTTTACGTTTACCTCGCACTCTCTTTCGTCAACGACCCCGATACGTGAATAATTGCGAAGATTGGCGATGGTAATATTGGTGCTCACTTCCAAATCCAAAAACAACCCGTCAAATTTCCTGTCCTCGGAGAGATAGGCTATGCCTAATTCTATAGCATCGACGGTATCGCGTATTTTCACTTCACGCCCCTCCAGGTAAAAATATCCGGATTCTGCGGGTTCAGCACCGAATATCGTCCGCGCAAATTCCGTTCGCCCAGCCCCCATGAGGCCTGCAAGCCCCACTATTTCTCCTGCGCGGACATTTAAAGAAGCATTTTTCACCAGTTTCCCTCTGCAAATGTCACGTGCTTCAAAAAGGATCTCGCCAATCTGCGGATTTCGATGCGGAAATTGCTGCACCAGGGGGCGCCCCACCATTTTGCAGATAAGATCGTCCATGTTGGTTTCGCCCCACAAACAGGTATCAACATAATGTCCATCCCGAAAGATAGTCACACGATCCACGATATAGTCAAATTCTTTTAATCGGTGGGAAATATATACGATCCCTACACCGCGCTCTTTTAATTCTCGAATGATTTCAAAAAGACGTGCTACTTCGGTCTCTGTTAAAGCAGAGGTCGGCTCGTCCAATACCAAGATGTCTGATTGGATTACCAGCGCTTTAGCGATTTCCACCATTTGTTTTTCGGCGACGCTCAAGTCTGCGACACGCGCGCGGCAATCAATAGACAAACCGAGTTCGTCCAGTTTTTTCTGGGCAAGCTGCCGCATTTTTTTATCGTCAATCACTAAATTTTGCCACTTGCGAGGTTCCCTCATCACATAAATATTGTCTGCGACACTAAGATCAGGAAGAAGGTTGAGTTCTTGATGTATAATGCTGATGCCGAGGTTTTGAGCCTGCTTCGGGTCAGAAACGCTATAAGGTTTTCCTTTGTAAATAATTTCTCCCGCATCTGCCTTGTAAATACCTGTAAGGATCTTGACCAGTGTGGATTTCCCTGCGCCATTTTCTCCAACGAGAGCGTGAACTTCCCCTCGGCGAAGTTCAAAATGTACATCATCCAAAGCTTTGACGCCTGGGAAAGATTTTTTAATTCCTTTCATACTGAGCAAAACATCGTCCATCGCATATTTCACCCCGTTTGAAGATTTATTTTAGAAGCAATCGTAGGACGATAAATGTCTAGAAAAGTTAGGATTTAACTGTGCGAAGCGCAAGATTGAGAATATATTTACAATAAAGCGGGTTTAATGTCCGCTGCATACCAGTACCAAACTCGCCCGATAATTTCGTCCGGTCGATCATCTGAAGGTGCTGTTTGTGACCATTCTTGATCACTTTCGTGCATCTTGAAGGCATAATGAATATGGTGACATTCTTCTCCTTTATCCCGATACCAGCTTTCCCAGGGTTGTTCTTCCAGCTTTTCCACTGCAGGGACGGCATATAACACCAACTCGACTCGCCAGAAAGGAATCAAGTACCATTTGTAGCCCGCATATTTTTCGAGAAGAGAGTCGTCGAATTTGAGCGGTTTAAAACCCAATTTTTGAAAAGCTTGGTGGATGCCGTCCAAAGTTTCAACGATTGACTGTTTCATGAGTATCTATCGCCTCCTCAATTTTGAAGTTCGCCGGCGTACATGGCTTGCAACAAGCTTATGGAATCTTGCATACTGATGTTTCGAGGATTTCTAGCCCTGAAATAATCTTGCAATAAACTTTGAGCATAGTGAGGAATCTCTTCTTCACTCACGCCGATTTCCTTCAAGGAAACAGGCACTCCCACTTTTTGGAGTAACTGATAAAATTGCAAAATGACCTTGCCACTATTCGCTTTTCCTTGACCATTCAGATGCAGTGTGTTGCCATAATCGGCAAGGATATCCTCGACTTCAGATTCATTCATTTTCAACGTATAGGGTAACGCGAGTCCGCACCCCAGCCCATGAGGAATTTTATGCGCTGATGTCAAGATATAAGAAACGCTATGGGCGTATAGGCCGCCTCCCTGAGAATAGGCAAGCATGCCTAGGACAGAAGCAAAAGCCATATAATAGCGGGCCTCTACGTCGTCGGCATTTTCAACCGCACGTGGTAAGTAATTGAATACCAGCTTTACACATTCTCGACTGAGCGCTCTCGTATAGGGAAAATCTTTTCCAATCACCCCCTCGACACCATGCGAAAGAGCGTCTAATCCAGTAGCTGCGGTAACTTTTGCAGGCATCGTCATCGTGAGCAAGGGGTCGACAAGTGCCACTGTAGCGTAAGCGTAAGAACTTTGAAGAAAAAGCTTTTTCCCTTCATGGCTCAAGACTATGTAAGGGCTTACCTCGCTTCCTGTGCCTGACGTCGTAGGAATTAAAAAAACAGGCAATGCTTTCGAGATTGGTATCTGCCCCTGTATCAGCTCCAACGGTTCACATTTGCAGTGATATAAAATAGATGCAAATTTGGCTACATCTAAAGAGCTCCCGCCACCCAATCCAAGAACGGCACAATAAATTTTATCTTTTATGTGATCTTGCAATTTTTGAATGGTTTCAAGGCTGGGTTCTGGTTCTATTTCAGAAAAGATGTCCGGCGTGAAGCCTTCTTTGTTTAAAAAGTCGAACATTGCACAATGGCTGCCCAAAGTCCGAATTACTGGGTCCACGATAAACAACACATTATTTTTTTCTTGAATATTCGCAGTGATGTGCTTAACGATTTCATCTGTAACGCCCAACCCAAATCGCAGCAAACCATCAGGCATTGTTCCGGGAATTTGAATTGAAAATCTCTCTTGTGACAAGTTTTCGAACTTACCTTGAGCCGCGAACGTCATAATTTTCCTTCCTTTCTCGGATGACAGAAGCTTCTCATTAAAACGCGATCAAATTTAACATGGTATTCTCATTGCAAAAAATCACGCATAATTAGTGTACACAGAGAAGAAAGTAAGTAAGGGAAAGACCTATCGCTTACCTCAGCTGATGCGAAAAAATTCATCAATCAATTTTTTCACTTTTTTCACGACATTCTTTCTCAAGAACAAATTGTCTTGTAATACAAGACATAGTTATGTGTTTCGCTCTTCCTGGTAGTAGAATAATAGGCATGTGAAATTTTGTCAAGCAAAATTATAATCGGTTAAAGAACTTTTTTTGTCGAAAAGATTCTAAAGTCGAAAAAAACAGCTATGATAAACAGGAACTGAAAGCAATTCTTTAAGAAGGACAAAAAGCACTATATCGAATATGGTCTGAAAGCCGAGGTATGGAAAATGGAGAAAAATCGAAAAGAATATCACGTACGTTCTGTCCAACGAGCGTTGCGTATTTTGGACTGCTTCAATAATGCAAATCCTTATTTAGGAGTTACCCAAATCAGCGAAATGCTAAAAATACATAAAAGCACTATCCACGCACTGCTGGTTACTTTGGAAGATGAGGGTTTTATTGCAAAGAATGAAGAAAAAAATAAATATTTTCCAACATACAAGCTGTTCTCTCTTGGAAATGTGGTTTCAGGAAATATCAGTATAAAGGCTGCTGCCGCACCATTTATGCAAAAATTATGCGAAGAAGTGAACGAAAATGTAGCACTCAATATTACTGTTCAACGCAAACGCTTAATTCTGGAAGTCTGTGAGACAGCGGCCCCTATCAAGTTGTTATTACGCCCAGGGCAAATACTGAGTCTGCATTCTAACGCGGCAGGGAAAATATTGCTGGCGGGAATGTCAGATGAAGAAGTGGATGACGTGATCCGCGAGGAAGGTTTAGAAGCGATGACGCCTAATACGATCACTGACGAAGCAATTCTCAAACAGCAGATCAAAGAAGCAAGGGAGAAAGGATATGCTCTTTGTAAGGGAGAAAGCTATTGGCTTGGTTCTGTAGGAACACCTGTCTGGGATTATACGGAGAAAATTATAGCGTCTCTTTGCATCTACGGTCCGATGCAAAATTTCGAAGGCGATCAGCTGGATTGGTACATCACGAAATGCAAAGAATACGGGGACAAAATATCTAGAGTAATGGGGTACAAAAGATCCGTATCAACGATTTGAGAGGAATGAGCATGGAGGGAAATATTTCTGATGCAACATGACGGTTTCAGCGTTCGATCAAGGCGACAAGCTCGTCCACGTCCCAGGTCAAAGGAACGGCGACGCCGCGTTTGCGCAAGAAGTCCGTGACCTGTAAAATTTCCGGCAGCATGGAGGCGCTCATGGCCTCCGACAAAACGGGAAGCACTTCGCGCACTCCTCCCTCGCATACTTTCGTGCCTTCGCTCATGATCAGCAGACGATCGCTGTGTTCGAAGGCCATCTCGAAATCGTGCGTCACGGTAACGACAGTTTTGCCCGCCTTTTTCAAGCGCGACAAAAGCGCCACGATCTTCCGGCGGTAATGAGCATCCAAGCCCGCCGTGGGTTCGTCCAGGACGACGCACTCGGGCTCGGCGGACAGCGTCGAAGCTATCGCCACGAGGCGGCGCTCGCCGCCGGAAAGGCGCAGCGGGTTGCGCTCGAGATAAGCTTCGCCCAGCCCCACATCCTCTATGGCGCGCATGACGGACGTGTGCGTTTCCTCCGGAGAAAAACCCCAGTTTCGAGGCGCAAAAGCCAGTTCTTCACGAACGGTGGGAGAAAAAAGCTGGTCCTCCGGCGACTGAAAAACCAAGCCGACCCGACGCCGCAGGTTTCTGAGCTCCGCGCCTTGCCGGGGAAGAATCTCTCCTTCCAGGAAAATCTCGCCGCATTGGACAGAGTAAAGCCCGTTCAGGTGCTGGATCAAGGTTGACTTGCCGCTTCCCGTTCTTCCAAGGACGGAAAACCACTTTCCCCTGGGAATGAGGCAAGAGAGCCCCTTTAAAACCCGAACTTCCAGGGGAGTGAAGGCGTTGAAACCATACCCGAGCCCGCGGATGTCGAACAACATATCCTGAAGAGAGTCGCCGGGGGCCGCTTTTTCCCCTGCTTCGGCCCGAGGAAGGATTTGGGCGGCGGCCCATGCAAGGTCCCCGATAGAATCCGGTACCGCCATTCCTCTGGAAGCCAAATACCTCTTGAGCTTCAGCAATGGAGGAAGCCGAAAACCCAAAGGCTCCGCGTTATCCCAAAAATCCTCCCTCCGCCCTTGCCAGGCCCATTGCCCCCGGGACAACACCAGCACTCGGTCGGCTCGAAAGACGTCTTCGACGCGGTGGGTCACCTGGACGATGGCCGTTCCCGACGCGTGGATGCCGGTCAGCACGTTCTCCACATCCACCCTTCCCTCGGGGTCCAACATGGAGGTGGGCTCGTCCAGGACAAGGCAGACCGCGTCCGTCGCCAACGCGCCCGCCAGAGCCAATCGCTGCTTTTCGCCCCCCGACAACGAAGACGAAAGAACCCCGCGTTTATCGGTCAGGCCCACTTTTCCCAAAACCCATTGTATCCTCCGCTCGATCTCCGAGGGATCCAGCCCCTGGTTTTCCAGAGCGAAGGCGACGTCGTCCTCCACTATCGCCCCTACGATCTGGCTTTCCGGGTCTTGAAAAACGAGGCTCACCTGCCGGTGGATGTCGGGAAGCGACGTGTCGTCACTGCTGTCGCGGCCACATAAAAAACAGGCACCCTGCGAAGGGGTCTGCAGAGCGCCCAAAATTTTTACGAGAGTCGACTTGCCGGAACCGTTATCCCCTAAAACGACGACCCATTCACCTTTCGATACCTCAAGGGAAATATCCTTCAGAATCCGGTGAACTCCATCATACGAAAAACTGACGTCATTCAGAGCGATAACGGTATCGGATGCGCCGCCTTCCAAGTTCCTTTCCGCGATCTTATCTTTCGACAAGTTGAATAACGGCCATAGGAGCGCCGTCGCCCACACGATTCCCCAGCTTCACGATGCGCGTGTACCCTCCCTTGTCGAAAGACGCGTAACGCGGAGCCAGTTCGTTGAAAAGCTTGAGGGCCGCCTCTTTGTGGGGCATACGGGAACGCACGATACGGCGGTCTTGGATGGTCCCCCCCCGCGCGCGGGTAATGAGCTTTTCCGCCACCCGTCTCAATTCTTTGGCCCGGGTGACGGTGGTCTTGATCTGCCCGCTCAAAAAAAGATTTGCCGCCATGTTGGACAACATCATCGCCCTATGGCTTCCGTATCGCCCAAGGGTTCTATGGTCTACACGATGTCTCATTGTGACTCCTCCTTCGATGGTTTCACTTGACTCTTCTCCCGCAGTTTCAATCCCAATTTGTCAAGCTTGTCCCCTATCTCTTTCAGTGATATTTTGCCCAAATTACGAATTTTAAGGAGGTCATCCCTGGATTTCTGCAACAAATCCCCTATGGTGTGTATGCCTCCGCGCAAAAGGCAGTTTTCGCTGCGAATCGAAAGCTCCAAATCGCGCACAGGACGAGCCAGAAATTCCGTTTTATTCGGATCCTTGATGACCAGCGGATCGGGAAGGGTGCTGGGACGGTCGCTGTTTTCCTGCTCGAGGCCCGCCACTACGTGACTGAAGTAGGCTTTGATGATTCGCGCCGCCTCGCAGACCGCGGCGTCGGGCGTCACGATGCCGTTCGTCCAGAGCTTGAGAACCAAACGCTCGTAGTCCGTCCTCTGGCCCACACGCGCTGCCTCCACCTCGTAGTTCACGCGCAGAACCGGCGAAAAAACGGCGTCGGCCAGCAGCGCGTCCACAGGAAGATACGCCGGCCGCGGGCGCTCCACCGACAGGTACCCCGTTCCCTGTTCGATGTAAAGTTCCATCGATAAATGAGCGCCTTCCTCCAGTGTACAGATCTTCGCGTCCGGGTCGACGAACTCGATTTCACTGTCGACCTGGATGTCTTTTGCCGTCACCTCTCCGGCGCCATCGAGTTCCAAGCGCAGCACGCGCACTTCTTTGCTGTGGGAACGCACCGGAACGTGCTTCAAGTTCATCAAAATCTCGATGACGTCTTCACGAACGCCCGGAATGGTGCTGAATTCGTGCAAAACTCCTTCTACACGAACCGATACGATAGCCGCGCCCTTGATTGAAGACAGCAACACTCTCCGCAGGGCATTGCCCAACGTCATGCCATATCCCCGCTCCAACGGTTCGAGGGTCAAGCGTCCATAGGTCGAGGTACTTTCTTCTATCTTAATTTCAGGCCGCAAGATTCCCAACGTTTCCAACATATTTCATGCTCCTATCTTCGACGGAAGTCGAAACCGGGCCTGTTTTCTTCACCCAAATCGATACCATCCCAACAAGGCCGCCCCAGTCAACGCAAAACGCTCTCGCCCTATACCCGGCGTCTTTTGGGAGGACGGCAGCCGTTGTGGGGAATGGGGGTCGTGTCCTTGATCTGGTTTACTTGAAGCCCAGCGGCTTGCAGAGAGCGAATGGCCGACTCTCGTCCCGGTCCCGGTCCTTTGACGATGACGTCTATCTCTTGGACGCCGGCCTCCTGAGCGCCTTTGGCCACTTGCTGCGCCGCTATCTGCGCGGCAAAGGGAGTGGATTTTCGGGTTCCCTTGAATCCCACGTTGCCCCCGCTGGCCCAAGACAAAACGTTGCCGCCTCTGTCGCTGATGCACATGATCGTGTTGTTGAAGGTCGAATAAATGTGGGCGACTCCATAACTTATATTTTTTTTCTCACGCTTCTTGCCCTTGCGGACAGTTCTCTTAGCCACGCGTGTTTTCCCTCCTCGGATTTGTCAGTCTCATGGGTCTCATCAAAAATAAGAAAATCACTTACCCGCCATCTTCTTGTTGGCGACGGTACGGCGCGGCCCTTTGCGGGTTCTGGCGTTGGTCTTCGTCTTCTGCCCCCGCACGGGAAGCCCCAGCTTGTGCCGAATGCCTCTATAGCATCCGATATCGATAAGGCGCTTGATGTTCATGGACACCTCGCGCCGAAGATCGCCCTCGACCCTGTAGTGGTCCTCGATCTCTCGGCGAAGTTTCTGCGCGTCCTCCTCCGATAAATCCTTGACCCTGGTATCGGGGTTCACGCCGGTCTTGGCCAAGATTTTCTGAGAAGACGGCAAGCCTATTCCAAAAATATAAGTCAGCGCGATTTCGATACGCTTTTCCCTGGGGAGGTCCACCCCTGATATACGCGCCATTCCCGCCTTACCTCCTTGCACCCTGCCGCTGCTTGTGACGCGGGTCGCGGCTGCAGATAACCCGCACGACGCCCTCGCGCCTGATTACACGACAAAATTCACATATCGGCTTCACCGATGGTTTCACCTTCATAGCCCACACTCCTCGATGATAAATCTTGCAATCAAATTTTTATTCCGAGGTCTCCCTCAGCCTGACGTTATTTATAGCGATAAATAATTCTACCCCGCGTGAGATCGTAGGGAGAGATTTCGACCAAAACCCTGTCGCCCGGAAGTATTCGAATAAAATGCATCCGCATCTTGCCCGATACGTGAGCCAGAAGTTTGTGCCCGTTTTCCAACTCTACGCGAAACATGGCGTTGGGAAGAGGTTCCGCTACCACTCCTTTAGCTTCGATGACTTCTTCCTTGCTCCCAACTTCTTTATTTGCCATTCGCTACCCTGCCTCTCCATCCCGACTTTCGTCTGGAAGCGCCTTTTTGTTCAGCCAATCCATTTTATCCAACCCATCGTTCAAAACATCCTCCACATTCAAGGCTTCCCTCACATTCAAGGCTTCCTTCAAAAGGGCAAAAAAACGGCAAAGTTCCCCGTGATCGATATTTTTCTGCGATGCGGCACATTCCGCGGCTTTCGCCGCAACATGAGGCGTCCCTCGAACGTGCTTCGGATTTTTCGCCTTTGGGCGATCGACGTTGAATTTTTTCGCGTCGGCCAAAGCCAACCTGCCCCCACCGAGAAAACCCACAATCACGTAGGTGTGCCCGGCATCTTTCCCCCTCTTGGAGATAACGACCTGCCCCACTCGGTACTCATTCAACGGCTTACCCATGGGGTCAGTATCTCGGGTTCCTCGTCCGTAATGACGATAGATCTCTCGAAATGCGCTGCATCGGAAGCATCGGCGGTAACGACAACCCATTCGTCCGATCCGAGCTTGATTTCTTCTTTCCCGGTCATGACCATGGGTTCGATGGCCAAAGTCATCCCGTGCTGCAGGGTGACGCCCCTGCCAGGTTTCCCGAAGTTGGGGACCTGGGGTGCCTCGTGCAGTTTCCTGCCCACTCCATGTCCGGTATAATCGCGGACAATGCCAAATCCTTGCGACAGAACATAACTCTCCACCGCATAGCCGATATTGCCCACCGTGTTTCCCTTTACAGCCGCCGATATCGCAAGCCCCAAAGATTTTTCGGTGACATCCAGGAGTTTCTTCCGGAGGGAGTTGACGGCGCCAACAGGATAGGTACAAGCCGCGTCGCCATGATACCCCTTGAGGTAAACCCCCACATCGACGCTGACGATGTCGCCTTCCTCCAGAATCCGAGCGTCGCTGGGAATTCCGTGTACGACTTCCTGATTGACGGAAGCGCATATCGTACCCGGAAAAGGATGACTCGCATGGGAAGGGCGATACCCTTTGAAGGAAGCCGTCCCCCCGCAGCCGGCGATGTATCTTTCCGCCACCCGATCCAATTCGCCGGTGGAAACACCGGGCCGAACCGTTTCCCGCAGAGCGTCGAGAATATCGGCGACAACCTTCCCTGCATTACGCATCAGGACAAGTTCTTCTTTCGTCTTGAGGTGTATCATCGACCCAAAACCACCTGTATTTCTTTAAAAGTTTCCTCCGGAGAGTTGACGGCATCGATACTGCGCAATATGCCTTTTTTTGCGTACCACTCTATAAGAGGCTCGGTTTGCCCGCGGTAGACATCGATACGGTTCCGTATGATGGACTCCGCGTCGTCACCCCTCTGGTCCAGCTCTCCCCCGCACTCGGGGCATACTTCCGTTCCACCCGTCATCGTGAGAACGTTCCAAATCTTACCGCAGCGACGGCAGGTCCTTCGGTGGATCAAACGCCGGATGAGGAGTTCTTCCTCGATTTGCAAGAAAACAACGGCATCGAGCGGACGGTCGAGTTCTTTCAGCACATTCTCGAGAGCTTCGGCTTGGGGAAGGGTACGTGGAAAACCATCCGCCACGAAGCTGTCCGCGGAGTCCTCCCGGAGTTTCTCCTTCACCATTTCGACGACAAGGTCGTCGGGAACGAGTTCTCCCTTGCTCATAAAGCCCCCGGCTCGAATACCGAGTTCGGTTTTGTCTTTCAAATGCCGCCTCAAAATGTCTCCCGTCGAGATATGAATACAACCATATCTCGCTTTCAACAAATCCGCCTGCGTTCCTTTACCTGAACCCGGCGCTCCTAAAAGGACCAATCGCACGGCGCTGCTCCCTCCTTAATTTATCGCTCTCTGCATCCGAATCGAACTTCACATCCGAAGCAAACTTCCGGCTTTTCCCTTGGATTTTTTCAGAATACCGTCGTAATGGCGCATCAGCAGCTGTGCCTCGACCTGGTGTACCGTGTCGAGCGCGACGCCTACAACGATCAAGACCGCGGTCCCTCCGAAATAAAACCCCCTCACGCCCATGACCGAGGACATGAAATTGGGAATGAGGGCGATGACGGCGAGGAAGACGGCTCCCCCCAGAGTGATGCGTTCCATTACCCTCGTGATGTAATCCGCGGTCGGCTGCCCGGGACGAATACCCAGAATGAAACCTCCGTATTTTTTCATGTTGTTGGCGATCTCGTTTGGATTGAACACGACCGCCGTGTAGAAATACGAGAAGAAAATGATCAACAAAATATAGCAGATGGTGTAAAACCAGCTTCCTGCGGCAAAGAGATTCTGAAAAAACCGGCCTACTCTGTTCTCGCTGAAGAATCCCGCGATAGTGTAGGGGAAAATCAACAACGAAGAGCTGAAGATGATGGGAATGACCCCGGATTGGTTTACCTTCAAGGGAATGAACGTGCTCTGCCCGCCGTAGATCTTGTTTCCCACGACTCGCTTGGCATACTGTACAGGCAGCCTTCTCTGGCCCTCCTGAAGCACGATACAACCCGCCACCACCGCCACCATCAAGATCAAAGCGATCAAAATCACCAAAATGTTCATTTCGCCTGCGAGCAAAAGCGTCCATGCCTGCCCGATCGCGCCGGGAATGCGCGCGACGATACCCGCAAAGATCAAAAGGGAAATGCCGTTGCCGATGCCGTGGTCGGAGAGCTCTTCCCCCAGCCACATGACCGCTATGGACCCCGCGGTGATCGTCGTCACGACGACGACGGCGTCGAAAAAAGCTCCGGAAAAAATACCGAGGCTCCCCAGCCACGTCGTCATACCGACGGCCTGCACCACGGCAAAAAGAATGGCGCCGTAGCGGGTCCACTGTATGATCTTCTTGCGCCCTTCTTCGTTGTCTTTCTGCATCTTTTCCAAGTACGGAAAGATAACGACCAGAAGCTGCATGACGATGCTGGAGTTGATATAGGGCGCGACCCCAAGCGAGAAGATGCTGAAGCGGCTCAAAGCCCCGCCTGAAAAAATATTGAGGAAATCCAAGACTCCGCCGCCGCTGTTTTTGAAGAGCTCGGCCATCGCGCGAGTGTCTATACCGGGAGTCGGAATATGCGCCCCCAGCCGAAAAATGAAAAGAACGGCCACCGTGAAGAGTATCCGCCTCTTCAGATCGGGGAGCCTGAAAGCGTCGCCGAAAGAGCCGAACACGTCAGATCACCTCGACTTTCCCGCCTGCCGCCTCGATTTTCTGCCTGGCGCTCTGACTGACCGCGTTGACTTTCACCACAAACGCCTTGTCGACCTCGCCCTTGGCGAGAAGTTTCACCGGTTGGGCAAGAGAACGGACAAGCCTCGCCTCGTAAAGCTCTTTGACGGATATTTCGCCTCCTTCGAATCTGGAGGACAAAAATTCCACGTTGACCACCTGATATTCTTTGGCGAAACGCGCGTTGTTGAAACCCCGCTTCGGCACCCTTCGGGCAAGGGGCATCTGTCCTCCCTCGAAACCGGGACGAACGCCGCCGCCTGTACGGGATTTATGTCCTTTGTGGCCCTTCCCCGAGGTTTTGCCTGTTCCGCTGCCGATCCCCTGGCCCAAGCGCTTTGCCGCGCGCTTGGAGCCGGGGACAACGCCAAGATCGTGAAGATTCATCTGTCTCTCACCCCTCAGTCGCCGCTTGTCCAGTCAACCAGATGCCGGACCTTCTCTATCATACCGCGAATTTGCGGCGTGTCCTCATGCTCTACCACAGATTGCAATTTTGTAAAACCCAGCGCCTCAATGGTCCTCTTTTGGCGCGAGGAAAAACCGATGGCGCTCTTGATCCACTTCACCTTAATTTTAGCCATTGGGACCTCCTACTCCACCGCTGCGGCGTGTTCAGGAACTTTTTTGCCGCGAAGCTTGAAAATTTCGTCCACCGTCCGGCTCTTCCTGAGGGCCTCCAGCGTGGCCCACGCCACGTTGATGGCGTTGGACGTGCGCCCGACGACCTTCGTGACGACGTCCTTCACCCCGCCGAGCTCCATGATGGCGCGCACGACACCTCCCGCTATGACTCCGGTTCCCGCAGGCGCCGGCTTCAGAAGAACTCTCGCCGCACCGAATTCTCCTTGTATAGGATGAGGCAGGGTATCGCCCATTCGCTTCAATTCGATAAGGTCTTTACTGGCCTTGTCGATACCTTTACGCACGGCCTCGGAAATTTCTTTCGCCTTGCCGATCCCGACGCCCACGTAACGTCCTCCATCGCCAACCACAACGAGAACCGCAAACTTGAAACGTTTGCCTCCCTTGACGACCTTGCTCACGCGATTGATTGCGACGACGCGTTCTTTCAGTTCCAGACCTTTGGCATCAATTCTCTTTTTGATCATGATCCGAGATACTCTCCTCACTAGAACTTGAGCCCGGCTTCGCGAGCAGCATCCGCCAAAGCCTTGACTTTGCCGTGATACATATGACCCCCGCGGTCGAACACCACGGCTTCTATGCCCTTCGCCTTGGCCCGTTCCGCGGCCAGCTTCCCTACCACCTGGGCCGCGGCCAAGTTGCATGTCCCCTTGACGGCGTCCTTGACGGACTTCTCCAGCGTCGAAGCCGCCGTCAGGGTATGCCCTTTGTCGTCGTCGATGATCTGAACGTAAATATGGCTCAAGCTATGATAAACAGCCATTCTCGGGATCACCGCCGTCCCGGCGAGAGTACGGCGCAGGCGCTCGTGACGCACGACGCGCATATCGTTTCTGCTCTTTTTCTTCATTGACAACCCACCTCGCCCATTACTTCGCGCCGGTCTTGCCGGCCTTGCGGACGACATTTTCGTCCGAGTAACGAATTCCCTTGCCGTGGTAGGGTTCCGGCGGGCGATAGCCGCGGATGACGGCACAAGTCTCCCCCACGGTTTGTTTGTCGATCCCTTTCACCACGAATTTGATGGGGTTCTCGACGACAATTTCGATATCTTTGGGCGGATCGTACTCCACCGGATGGGAATATCCCAAGCTCAAAACGAGCTTTCTGCCCTGCATTTGCGCGCGCCAACCCACACCGACGATCTCCAGGGTCTTTTGAAATCCGACGGTCACGCCCGTCACCATGTTGGCGATCAAAGCTCGGGTCATGCCGTGCCACGCACACGTCTGCTTCTCGTCGTTATCCCGGCTCACGGTCACCTTGTCCTGATCGACATTCACGTTGATGCCCGGCATGAGAGGCGTGTCCAACTCGCCTTTCACACCCTTCACGACGATTTTGTCCCCTTTGACCGCCACGGTCGTTCCTTTAGGAAGGGAAATAACCTTTCGTCCTATACGCGACATCCCAGGCGCCTCCTCACCAGACGAAACAGAGGACTTCTCCGCCCAAACCGAGCTTCGAGGCCTCCGCCCCCGTTTTCAAACCCTGAGACGTCGAAACGACCACCAAGCCCAAGCCGCCCATGACCAAAGGCAGCTTGGCCTTCCCCACGTAAATCCTCCGTCCGGGTTTGCTGATTCTCCGGAGCCCCTGAATGACGCGCTCGCGCTCGGCGCCGTAGGCCAAAAAAATCCGGATCGACGCGTAGGGCTTCTTGGGGTCGGTGATCGTCTTGAAGTTCTTGATGTATCCTTCTTCTTTCAAGATTCTGGCGATGGCCAGCTTCATCTTGCTCGTGGGGATATCCACGCTCTCACTGTATATCATGTTCGCGTTGCGCACTCTCGTGAGCATGTCCGCGATGGGATCGTTGACGTACATTCCGTTGCCTCCTTACCAGCTCGACTTCACGACGCCGGGTATTTTACCCTCGCGGGCAAGTTTGCGGAAGCAGCAGCGGCACATGTCGAATAGTCGCATATAAGCATGGACCCTACCGCATATCGGGCAGCGGTTGTGCCGCCGCACCTCGAACTTCGGGGGCAGAGTCGCCTTGTGTTTCATAGCTTTTCTCGCCATTTCTTCGCTGTTCCCCCTCTTAACGATTGAAGGGCATTCCCATGCCCTTGAGGAGCGCATGCGCTTCCTCGTCACTCTTTGCCGTCGTCACGATGGACACGTTCATCCCCCGGGAACGGATTACTTTGTCGTAGCTGATCTCCGGGAAAACGAGCTGCTCCCGCAGTCCCAGGTTGTAATTCCCCCGCCCGTCGAAACCGCGTCTCGAAACCCCCTGAAAGTCTTTGATGCTGGGCAGTGCCAGGGAGATCAGCCTGTCGAGAAACTCCCACATGCGGGTGCCCCGAAGGGTAACCGTGCAAGCGACGGGCATTCCTTCGCGCACTTTGAAGCCGGCCACCGACTTCTTCGCCCGCTTCAAAAGCGGCTGCTGCCCCGTGATCGCGCGCAGCTCGGCAATGGCCGCATCCATAAACTTGATGTCGAGCTTCGCGTCACCCACGCCGATGTTCACGACGATTTTCTGAACGCGCGGCAGCTGCATCACATTTTTATACCCGAACTCCTTCATGAGAGCGGGACAAATTTCCGCCCTGTATTTTTCCAAAACGCGCGGCGCCATAGCTCTTCCTCCTCCTAGGTCCGGTCGATAATCTCGTTGCATTTTCTGCAAACGCGAACCTTTTTCCCGCTCTCCAAGAAAGAACAACCCACGCGCGTAGCCGCGCCGCACTGGGGGCAGACCAGCATCGCCTTGGACGCGTAAATGGGAGCTTCGTGTTTGAGGATACCGGACTGGGGG
>JAISWV010000056.1 GCA_031270755.1 Synergistaceae bacterium | reverse complement strand
AATATTGATCGAGATAGTGATGGTAGACGACGCCCAACCGCCACCCGTAGACGCGCTTGTCCATGTACGGACTGGAGTAGGTCGCCCAATAACGGGCCTCGTCGCCTTCGTCGAAGCCCACGTCGAGCTTGTGCCCTCTCCCGCCCAGGTTGGTGTCGGTGAAAGAAATACCGCCGCTGATACCCGTCTCCGTTCCATATCCCACGTTGAAGCCAATGGCGGCGGTCTTCTTTTCTTTGACCGTAAGGATCACATCCAGAACGTCATCCTGCCCTTCGGGCGCGTCGAATCCTACATTGACGTCCTCGAAGTAACCCAAACCCTGCAGTTTCCCCAACTGATGCCTAAATTTGGTGATGTTGAAGAGGTCGCCTTTTTTAAGCTTGATTTCGCGGCGAATGACCTTCGTTTTCGTTTTTTTGTTTCCTTGTATGATGATTTCGCCCATACGAGGCTCCACAATCTTCACGTTGATGAGCCCGCCTTGGACATCCACGTCCGCGACGCGCACCATGACGTAACCGTCCTTATGGTATTTGTCCTGGATACGGTCGAGGTCGTTACGGAAAAACACTCGATTGAAGACGGTTCCGACCTGAGTGAACACCTCTTTCATCAAGGTTTCGCTCTTGTAGACCGTGTTGCCGGTAAACGCAATGTCCTCGACGATGGGGTTCTCCCTCACGGAGTAAACGACCGCGACGCCGTCGGGGTCCGCGCTGAGGTCCACGTCCACAAAAGAAAAAAAGCCCTGGTTATAGATGGCCTCGATATCTCTTTGCAGCTTGTCTCTGTCGAGGGCCTCGCCTTCTTTCGTCTCGACCACGCCCAAAATGTAGCCGGCCGTCACCTGTTCGTTGCCCTTCACCCCCACGGAAACGATCCTCGGTTCCGCCGCCCAAGCGGCTCCGCAAATAATCAAAGAAAAGAAAAGCAGGGCCACAACGATTCTTCCCGTGAAATCTTTTTTCAAACAATCATCGCTCCTTCCATGCCGCCATCACCATCGATGTCACGTAGTGAATGAAGATAAAAAGCCTGAGGTTGGAATGTCCAAAAAACAGCTTATTTTTCTACTTTTCCTACTTTTTCTACTTTTATCGCCGGTTCGTCCTTCTGCATCGCTTTTTCCCCGGCCTGCACCAAAGAAATGATACGATCATAAGGTATGTTCAGCGCCTCGTCCCGGACCGCGGGCTTCGGCTCCTGCTTCGGTGCCGCTTTTGGCGCCGCGCGGACGGCGGGTTCCCGTTCCGCTTCTCGTTCCATGGGCTGCGCTGGGATTTGAGCCCGGTCTTGAATCGAGGCAAAAGAATTGCTGTCGCTCAAGTGTTTTCGAAGATTTCCCAGCAGCGTCTTTTCGTCGGGCGTCACCCATTCGAGGCTGACGGTCTCCCGTTCCTGTCTTTCCAGCGCCGGGCCTTCCTGGAAAAAAGCCACAGGCGTCGCCCCCGTCAGCACCACCAGAAAAGCCCCCAAAACCACCTTGAGAGGCACCCAGAAAAATCGCCCGCGCACTCTTGCCGAACGCCGCCTTTCGAGTTTTCCCCAAACCTCGTCCCTCAAACGCTCGACATCGGCTCGCGCGCACTCCACATCCATCAACGCGCTCTCCAGCGCCCCGGCTTTGCAGGCCCTCAAACATCGGTCAAGCCATCTGACAATACCGGCAATACGCCTTTCCATAGCGCGCCGACCTCCAAAAGACAAAAATAGAAATGTCCCGTGTTTCATATCCGTCAGTGTTATCCCCGAAAGAACGCGATTTATGGCGGATTCATACACCTGAATCAGGCATCGGAAAAAACGTTGTCGAGCCCCAGCCATCCTCGGATCTTCGCGACGGCGCTTCGCCTGAGGCGATATACGTGCGAAATGTCCATTTTTTGCTCGGCGGCCACTTTCGACGGTTGCTTGCCCTCGAAAAAAAGCGCGGATACCACCGCCGCTTCTTTGCCCTGAAGACGCTCGATGCTCTCGGCCACGTCCATCCACCCCTCGTCGGGAGCTTCGGACTCTTCGACGAACAAGCACTCGTCGTCCATGGGAATGGGCGCGCGGCGCTCCGAGCGGTCCAACAAGTTGATCATCTGCCCCCTGATCCGGTGGTAGGCGTAGGTGGTGAACCGCAAATCGCGCCCTGGATCGAAACGATCCACCGCGCCGATCAAAGCCAGCATCCCCTCCTGAATGACGTCCTGCCTCAGTGCGGGAAACACTCTGAGCTTCCCCGCGAGCCAGAACACCAAAGGCCGGTAGGCGATGATGAGCTCCTCTCGAGCGTCCAGACTGCCTTCTCGGCAACGAAGCCAAAGGTCTCTTTCTTTTTCCTGGTTCATACCGCTCCCGCTTTCCACTTGTATCTTGAGATTTTACCATACGGGCAGCGGTATGCCCTCCAGGCTTTTGTGGAGATGGAGGGTGTCGTTGGAAAAAGCCAGAGACGACTGCTCTTTGCGCACTTCGATACCGCTCAACGCGCAGTTCGACGTCTTGATGTTCCACACGGTGCGCGGGTCGAGACCCAACAACACCGCATAAAGCGCCCTTATGACGCCTCCGTGAGAAACCACGACGAAGCGCTCCCCCGGAGAACGAAAAACGGTTTCCCTCACCTTTTCGGCGCGGGAGCGGATGGAGCTCCACGTTTCGGCTCCTTCCGGCATACAGAAAAAAGGGTTCCGCAGCCATTCCAGGAGACGGTCCCCGTTTTTCTTCCGAATGTCTTCAATGAAGAGCCCCTCCCAGGAACCGAAGTTCACCTCGGTGAGGTCGTCCAGAACCACAGGCGGTCTCCCGTGACGAGCGGCTATCGCCGTGGCCGTCTCGCGTGCGCGGGTCATGGGACTGGTGTAGATGACGTCCACCGGCCACGCTGCCAGGCGGGCCGCCGTTTTTTCGGCCTGAGCGAGCCCCGCCGCGTTGAGGGGAATGTCGGTGCGCCCTTGAAATCGATGGGCATCGTTCCAGTCCGTTCGCCCATGACGCACCAGCAGGATGTTTCTGTTGCGAAAAACGTTGTCACTCGAAGGCAAAACCCGACACGACCTTCCCGAAAATTTTTTTAATAAAAACATAAACAAAAACACCAACCAGCCCGTCCGCTAATACTTGCCCGGCTTTGCCCATTTTATGCTCGAGGCAGCTTTTTCCTCATTATATACTCAAATGTGCTCGAATATATTCAAAGCCGAACCCGGAGTTGGGTGTATACTTGAGGCAGCAAGGCGGGCAGTGCCAAGTGCTGGGGAGGTGGATTGAAATGAGCCTTTGGGAAAAATGGGAACGGGAGAAGCTGGAAAAGCAGGGAATCAAGGTGGAACACCACAGTGACGTGGAGATCCACGATACGCGTTCCAAGGTCGATGTCCGCACTCAAATATGGACACTGTTGGGAGCGGTCGTCGCTTGTCTCGCCATTGTCTATGCGGCCTTGGTCTTCGAAGCCCTTCTCGGCGGACGTCCTTGGACGGATACTTACATCGTGCGTCTTATCGCCGCGAAAGAGGCGCAGCGTCAGGCCATGTCCCAGTAGCGATGAACGTCGTATGGAGTACGTGACGCAAGATCTTTACGCGACGTTGAAGGAGCCGGCGGAAGCTGGGGCTTGCGCCACGATCGAGGCCGATTCGGAGGCCACTTTGCGTTACGGTGCGCCGAGTGCCAGGGTGGAATCCCCTTCTTGGGCGGGGTCTGCTTTGTTCGGCAAAGAGGCGTCTTTTCGCGGCTGGACGATTTTGGAACAGCTCCCCACGAAAGGCGCGGAGGCGGATATATACCTCGTACAGGCAGGGCGGGAACGCTGCGTCTTGAAGCTTTACCGGCACCGGCTCGAGCCCAAGCTGGAGGTCTTGAACCGCGTCTCTGAAATGAGCCGGAACTACAGCCAGTGCTTCGTGGTCTTTCGGGACGTGGGCTTCGACGAGTACACCGGGCGTTGGTACGAACTGCAGGAATACGTCCCTCTGGGTTCCCTCCGGGACGTTCCGCCGGAGACGAAACGATCCCCCGGCTTCGTGAGGGACCTGATATCCGAACTGGCCGAGGCGATCCACTGCCTGCACCTCAACGAAATCGTTCACTGTGACATCAAACCCGCCAACGTTCTGGTCCGCTCCCTGGCCCCTTTGGACTTGGTATTGACGGACTTCGGGATCTCCTCGATCCTGGCGTCTGACATGTCCCAGAAGATGACGACCCTGAAGGGAACGCCCATGTACTGGGCCCCCGAGGCCTTCAGCCGAGTGATAGGCCGACCCTGCGACTGGTGGGGGCTGGG
>JAISWV010000025.1 GCA_031270755.1 Synergistaceae bacterium | reverse complement strand
AAGGCCGTGCTGGACAACGCCGAAGAGCTTTCCAAGATGGCCGTCAGCGAGACGAAGATGGGCAATTGGGAACACAAGGTTTTGAAGAACCGGCTTGCGGCGGCGAGGACTCCCGGCGTGGAAGACCTGAACAGCGAGGCCATGAGCGGGGACAATGGGCTCACGCTCGTAGAGTTCTCCCCCTTCGGAGTGATAGGCGCCATAACTCCCACGACCAACCCGACAGAGACCATCATCTGCAACACCATAGGCATGATAGCGGCTGGGAATGGGGTGGTTTTCAGTCCGCACCCGATGGCCAAAGCCGTTTCCATCCGCATGATAGAGATCATAAACGAGGCTGTCATACAGGCGGGCGGGCCGCAAAACATCATAACGAGCATACTTGAACCGACGATCGAACAGGCAAACAACCTGATGAAACACCCCAAAGTCAAGATGCTCGTGGCCACCGGGGGGCCTGCCGTGGTCAAAGCGGTGCTTTCTTCCGGCAAAAAGGCGATAGGCGCGGGCGCGGGCAATCCTCCGGCGCTCATAGACGAAACCGCCGACATCGAACAGGCGGCGCGGGACGTGATTCTCGGGTGCAGTTTCGACAACAACCTTCCCTGCATAGCGGAAAAGGAAGTCATCGCCGTAGAACAGATTGCGGACAGGCTGATCGGCTGCATGAAAGAAAGCGGAGCCTATTTCGTTGCATCCGGGGAGGTGCTGGCCCGCATGGAGAACCTCTTGCTGGTCGGCGGAAAGACGGTGAACAAAGAATACGTGGGCAAATCCGCTTTCAAAATCATGAGTGATCTGGGTATTCCGTGCGGAGAGGACGTAAAGGTCATCTCTATGGTGACGGATTGCGGCCATCCGTTTGTGCAGCATGAATTGATGATGCCGGTTCTGCCCGTAGTCAGGGTCAGGAACGTGGAAGAGGGAATAAAAACCGCGATCGAGGTTGAACACGGGTTCAGGCACACGGCGATGATGCACAGTATGGATGTCGGGCGCCTTTCAAAGTTCGCTAAAGCGATACAGACGACTATATTCGTGAAAAACGGTCCGTCTTACGCGGGAATAGGTTTCGGAGGAGAAGGCTTTACCACGTTCACGATCGCGGGGCCCACCGGAGAAGGGCTGACTTCGGCAAAAACTTTCGCGAGGAAGAGAAGGTGCGTCCTCACCAATGCCTTCAATATCAAATAACGCGAAAAGAACAAAAAATATGGAGGAGTGAGCGAAATGCCCGTGATCACAGTGGAGGGAGCCAAGCTGAGTTTTGAGCAGAAACGATATTTGATCGAATCGCTGACAAAAATAGCGAGCGTCATAATGCGGGTCCCGGAAAAAAATTACATCGTTCTTATAAAAGAAAACGACAGGGACAACATTGGATTGGGGGGCATCATGCTCTCGCAGAGAGTCGATTGAACGCGAAGGGGGAGGTCGCGCGATGAAGGTAAGGTTGTCGTGACAGCGGAAGCGTCGCAGTTCGCAGCCGGAAATTGAGTTGATGCCGCCGCAAAACGCCGCCGGGCCAAAAATAAACGGCCTAAGGGCGAACACGGTGAACTCGGTGGAATATTTTTCGATTGCAAACCGACAAAAACCAAAAACTTACACAGGAGGCAAATGATGTATCCAAATCTGTTGGGAGAATTTCTGGGAACAATGGCGCTTATAGCTTTCGGTGATGCGGTGGTTGCGAACCTTCTTCTGAAAGACACGAAAGGTAACGGAGCCGGATGGGTGCATGTAAACCTGGGATGGACGTTTGCTCTGATGATGGGTATCTATGTCGCGTGGGCGTTTAACGCGCCGGAAGCGGATTTGAATCCGGTAGTAACTCTTTTCAAACTTTTTGTCGGCGGACACTACACCACGGCGCAGGCCATTGCGACGATGGCGGCGGAAATGGCCGGAGGCGTCGCGGGGGGCGTGATCGTCTATCTGCTTTTCCTGAATCACTGGGCGGCTACGGAAGATCCTGCCCTTAAACTTGCGGTGTTCTCTACAGGTCCGGCGCGGCGCGATTTCAAGGCAAACTTTCTTACCGAGGTAATCGCTACGTTCTTCCTGATCATGGGAATCCAGGCGATAGTGAAGAACATGGGATCGAGCGAGACGAACTTGTTTCTTCTTCCGTTCATGGTGGGCGGTCTTCTTTACGTGCTCGGCGCCGGCATGGGCGGACCGACCGGATATGCCATAAACCCGGCCCGCGATATGGGACCCCGAATCGCGCACGCGATTCTTCCGATTCCTGGAAAGGGAGATAACGACTGGGAATACGGACTTCTCATAGCGACGGGCGGACCGTTAGCGGGCGCTCTTCTTGCCGTCGTAGCTTTCAAAGTCTCGGGGTTTTAATTTCAGGCAGGCCGATTCGGCGGCCCGCGTGTCAGACAGCGAACGAGGACCCTTTCAATGGCAGAAGTTTTGATGATCGCTGGGGATTTTACGGAAGACTACGAGCTGATGGTTCCTTTTCAGACACTTTCTGTTGTGGGAATCGGGGTCGATGTCGTTTGTCCCAGGAAACGATCTGGAGACTCTATTATAACAGCCATCCATGATTTCGAGGGTTTTCAGACCTATACGGAGAAGCCGGGGCATAAATTTACGCTGAATGCGTCATTCGATACGTTGGCGCTTGAAAAGTATCAGGGGCTTTTTCTGACGGGAGGGCGATCATCCGAATATTTGAGGCTTGACAAAGAAGTTCTCAATACCGTCAGATGGTTCATGGCAAAAAATTTACCCGTCGCGGCAATTTGTCATGGAGTTCAAATTCTGACGGCAGCGGATGTGGTCAGGGGGAGAAAGCTCACGGCATATCCGGCTGTACGTCCCGAAGTAACTTCATGCGGAGGCTCGTACGTCGAGGTGAAATTTGACGAGTCGGTGATGGACGGTAATTTGATAACAGCTCCCGCATGGCCGGGCAACGTCGCTATATTGAGAGATTTTATAAGTGCCTTGGGAATTAAAATTGATTGAATTGGGTAAGCCCCGGGTCTCACCGGGGCGCTAAATTCAGACTTGTTTCAGCTAAACGCGAGGAGGTTTTGATTTGATGATTCAAGCGGTTGGATTTATCGAGGCGATTGGACTCGCGGCAGCGATAGAAGCGGCGGACGCCGCCGTGAAATCCGCCAACGTCAGTCTGTTGGGTTACGAGCTGTCCAGAGGGTCAGGCATGGTAACGGTAAAGGTTCGGGGGGACGTTGGCGCGGTGAAGGCCTCCATAGAGGCGGCTAAAATTGCGTCTTCAAAAGTGAATAAGGTGTATTCGACCCTCGTCATCCCACGTCCCGCTGATTCTACTGCGCGTGTCATAAAAACGGAGGAAACGGTCTTTGATCTTTCTGGGGAAACTTCGATTTTGGGGCCTTCAAACAGCGAACAAGAGGAAAGAGATGTCAGCGCCGAAATAAATGGAGTGCCGCGGAGCGAAGAAGAGGGAGAAAGGGAAGAGGAAAGGGAAGGAGAAGAGGAAATAAAAGACGAGGGCGTGAAGGATGAGTCGGGCGGTGACGAAACAGCCTACCGAAAGATTCAGGCAGACGGCAACAGAAATTTGGATACAAGAAAAAAGAAGAAAGGCCGATAAG
>JAISWV010000002.1 GCA_031270755.1 Synergistaceae bacterium | reverse complement strand
GGAAGGTTGCGCTCCGCTCGTAATCGCGACCAAAGCCGAGTAGATGTTTTGCTCCGTGGCGAGGGCAAATTTGATGTTGAGGGTCGTCGCCATGCGCAGCTCGTCCTGAACCACAAGGTCCAGAGGGTCGGAGATCGCCACCAACAGCGTATTCCCGTTGTTCTGCAGCTCCAACGGAAAAACTCCCAGGCGCTCCATCAACGACTTGGGCAAGGAGTTTATGGCGGAGATATTGCCCAGGTATTCGTTGACGTTGACGACGGGCAGCATAAACTGAAGCGCTAAAGCTTCCGTCACCTGCTGGGCTGTCAGAACCCCTTTTTCAATCAACAATTCTCCTAATTTGTTGTTGGAACTTACCTGGTCTCTCAAAGCCTCGTCGAGCTGAGCCTGGGTAACGCTGCCGGCATCGAGAAGAATTTCTCCAATTTTTTTTCTTGTATCCATCTATCCTGCCTCCCCAACTTAAGGCAAATTCGTTCTTCCGCTGTTCTTCGAAATTCATGATAAAGGCGTTTCCCGTTTATCCCCCCATCACAAAAACACTACCTTTGATCATACACTATCAATCTCTATTTTTACGACAGAAGCAAAAGAAATCTACACTGCAAGAAAGTTTCCATTTATTGTGCAGAGCATCCCGTATTATACAGAGTATCCCCTCATAATCCAAACACCTAAGTTCAAAAAATATTTTCTCCGCCGGAAAGACTAGAGAGTGTTCGCAAAAACCTCTTCTATACTGGTCAGTCCGGCTAAAGCGTTATTGACCCCGGATCGGCGGAGCGTCTTCATTCCTTTTTCAATCGCCGCTTCCCGAAGCTGGAGGTTGTTCGCCCCCTCCAGAACCATTCTTCTCAGATCGTCGTCCATCGTGACGATCTCGTAAATGCCTTTTCTTCCCTTGTAGCCCTGCCGGCATTCGTTACACCCCTTCGCTCTCCAGGCGTGGGTGCCGCGGGGGATTTTGAGGATATCGCACGTCCGGGGGTCCACCTGGTACTTCTCTTTGCAAAAGGGGCAGAGCTTTCGGACAAGCCTCTGAGCAATCACTCCGCAAACCGACGCCGAGACCAGGTACGGCGCCACGCCCATGTAAATCATGCGCGTCAGAGCGCTGGGTGCGTCGTTGGTGTGGAGCGTCGACAACACGAAATGCCCGGTAAGGGCCGCTCTTATGGTGATCTTGGCGGTCTCCTCGTCCCGAATTTCCCCCACCATGATCTTGTCGGGGTCTTGCCGCAAAATGGAGCGCAGCGCGGAGTCGAAGCTCACCCCCGCCTTTTCGTTGACGTGGATTTGACTGACGCCGTCCAGGGAATACTCTACGGGATCTTCCACCGTGACGATGTTGATGCCCATTTGATTGATTTTTTCGAGTATGGAGTACAGGGTCGTCGATTTGCCGCTCCCCGTGGGGCCCGTAGCCAAAAGCACGCCCCAGGGGATCGAACAAAAAGCGTTGATTTTCTCCATGTCGTCCGGCTCCAAGCCCAAACGGTCGAGCCCGACGGCCGGATTCTCCTGGTCCAAAATCCTCAAAACGATTTTCTCTCCTCTGGTGGTAGGGACGGAACTGGCTCGTAGATCGATGGAGCGGCCGCTTGTTTTGATCAAAATTCGCCCGTCCTGAGGTTTTCTTCTTTCGGCGATGTCCATGCCCGCCATGATTTTTATACGCGCCGAGACGGCCGAGTGCAGCGCCGAGGGGTAATCGAAGGCCTCGTACAGAACGCCGTCCACCCGAAAACGGATGCGGCCGCTTTCTTTGCAGGGTTCGACATGGACGTCCGAGGCCTCCTCCCGGACGGCCTGCCTCAAGACGTTGCTGACCAGCTGAATCACCGGCGCGTCGTTCGCCTGGGTCTCCGGGAAATGATCCGACGGCGGCTCGAAGGTTTTGATCTCCACGACGGCGTCCTCGATGTTGCACTGGAGGTCGAAAAACCTGTCCAGGTTGTTTTTGATCTCCGTGGGGGTCGTGACGCACAGTTTTAGCAGGTCGTATCCCGTCAAAATCCGCACCTCGTCCTGCGCCAAAAGATCCAGGGGGTCGGCCATCGCCAGAAGCAGCGTGTCTTTTTCGATGGAAAGCGGCACGAGCCGCAAACGCTCGGCGACGCCGCGAGGCAGTGACTTGAGCGCCTCCGGCATGGGAGTGTAACGCGTCAACATCAACAAAGGAAGTTCGAGCTGCGCGGATAAAGCTTCGGCCAGCTTCACCTCCGTGACGGCTTTCCGGGAAAGCAGAATTTCCCCCAAGCGCAGGCCCATTCGCTCCTGATCCCGCAGGGCGTCCAGCACCTGTTTTTCATCGACGACGCCGTTTCGCACCAAGATCTTCCCCAATTTCGGCCTCGAATTTTGTACACCGGAAAGCGGCGTCTTCAACAATTTTGGGCTCACGAGGGGACGGTCCGCAACGTCGGAAAGCAGCACCTTTTCCTCCGTTCGAGGCAGAGAGGCAAAAGAGTACACCCTATCCGGCGGCCTTGGAACCCGGCTTCGATTTGCCGTCACCGCCAGTGCGGTGCCGATATCCCGCTCCGGCGTCAGCGCGAGGTCGAGGCTGACCACGGGCAGGGCAAATTGGATCCCCAAAGCCTCCGTGATCTGCCGTTCGTTCAAAATTCCTTTCGCCGCCAAAACCTCGCCCAACAAATTGCCGGAGTCCACTTGATCTCGAAGGGCGTCTTTCAATTGCGCCGTAGTGAGGCACCCCATTTCCACGAAAATCCTGCCTATTCTTTTTCTCTCCTGCATTTCAATGACAACTCCAATACTCCAATCTCTAAATCACTAATTTTTTGTGTTTTTGTCAGCTTTTCACGCCGTTGTCCGCCAGTCTCGTTCTTCCAACAACAGGGCCATATCCCGAGGCAGGTTTGCCCTGAAGGTCTTGCCGGCAACTTCCCGCAGCGCTCCCGGCAGCTCTTCGGGAAAACGCAGTTCATAGGCGTGGAGCAGCGGGCGCTTCGCCTCGGCGTGCCGCCGCCGGTTGGCCTCGATACTTCCGTATTTCCTGTCCCCGAGAATCGGGCATCCGATGTGGGCCATGTGAACCCTGGCCTGGTGGGTGCGTCCCGTCAGAAGCTCGATGGAGGCCAGCGACAATTCGCCGTCCGCCGCCAGACGTTTGTATCGCGTTTGGGCCGTCTTGCCCCTGCCGGCATACACGACGTTGCCGGTCTCGTCTTTGAGGAGCGGAACGTCGATCAGGCCCTTCTCCGGCAGTCGCCCGACCACCACGGCCAGATAGCGTTTGGCGACGAGCCTTTCTTTGAAAAGCCGCTCCAGCTCGCGCAGGGCTTCTCCCGAGAGGGCCACGGCCAGGGCTCCCGTCGTATTGCGGTCCAGGCGATGCACCGCCGCCGGAGCAAACCCCAGACCACCGGCATCGAACATGCCCCAAACGCGGGTCACGACGCTGTCCCCTCCCTTGACGTCCGGCTGCACCAAAAGGTTCGCCGGCTTGTTGACCACAAGAACGTTTTCCCCGCGCCACAATATCGGCACGGTACCCCAACGGCGCAGGGGCGTTTCTGTTTCTCCGCGGGCTCCGGGTTCCTCCCAGGGGACGTAAAGCTCCTGTCCCGAACGGACTCTCAGCCCCGAGTCTCTGACGCGAACGGCATCCAGGCGCACTTCTCCTTTTCGAATGGCGCGCATGACCGCGGACAAAGGGAGCGCAGGCCATATCGAACGAATGGTCCGATCCAACCTGCGCCCGTCGTGGTCGCGCGTGACGATGACCTTGCAGCTCATGAAGGGATTTTGCTCTCCCTCCCTTCTTCTTTTTTGTTTTCTTTTTTCTCTTCTCCCGCCGAGTGAACTTTCCAAAAGCGGCGCTGAACCGCAGGAACGAACTCGGTGACCTCTTTTTCTCCATCCAATAAAGACGTCTGCTCTTTCCAGCAAAAGAGCTTGAAATCCAGGTCATCGGCTGCGGAGACGATCAACGCTTCGGGAGTGGCCGGCAAAACGGGGGACCCGAACTCCCGGCTGCCATGGTGACTCACCAGAATGTGCCCCACCGCCAGCACGGATCTTTCGCTCAGTCCGTTCGCGCCGTTCTTCCGCCCGTACTCCTCTGCCAGCGTCATGAACCGATGGTACCCCAAGACGATGTGGTCGGCCACATTGCCCCCCAGGGTCATTTCGGGCGCGGGAGACAGGCGGTACGACTCCAGCTTGCCGATGTCGTGCAGGAGCGCCCCCGCAATCACCACGTCCATGTCCACGTTGAACCCGCCGCTCCGGTAATTTTGCGCTATGCCCACCGCCGAGCGCGTGACCGCCAGGGAATGTTCCAGAAGGCCTCCCACGTAGGCGTGGTGCAGGGAAACAGCAGCCGGCCAGGCAGTGTACGTTTGCCAGATGTCGCGCTGGAAAAACAGGTACTCCAAAAATCCCCTCATGGTCTCTCCGCAGATCTCCAGCAGTTCGAGGAAAGCGTCCTCCATGGTTTTCGCGGGAACGGGCGAACGCCTGACAAAACCGTGGGGGGGGTACTTCCCCTGGTCCACGTAATAGACGGCGTTGAAGTTGTACTGGTTTTGCTCCCGGAACTCCACGACCTTCCCTTGAAGGCCCACGGTCCGTCCCTCGAGCTTCTTGAGGTTCTCGTCGGAAATGGGGTCCATTTTATACTTCACGTCGCCCCCCACGTTCCACCACTCCGAGTTTCCCCAGATTTTGCCCTCGATCTGCCCCTCTCCGTCCATGAGCGTAATGTCCCAAAAGGGATTGTCGTTCTTGTCTCTGCGCTGTGCGAAACGAGAAACCACGCCCAGTACGTAGAACGTCGAATCCTTGGAAAGCTTTCTCACCTCCGGCGTGGTTAACCGCCGTTTTTCTTTTTGATCCGCTTTGAATTCCGCCAAAATCTCACCTCATGAAAAATGAAGAATTTAAGAAAACGCCTATAATCTTATATATTGCCCACCGTGATGCTTTGAACCTTTCCGTTTTTCATCGTGACGGACATGCCCTGGTTCCCGCTCTCGATGTAACGAAGCTGCCCGCCCTTGTAGTCCGACGGATAGCCCACGTTTTTGTAAAGCTGCTCGTCGGTCAAGCCCACGGCCACTCCATTCAACAAGACGTGTTTTGCCGAGCCGACCTGCAGGCGGGTGATCTCGCTATCCCCTCTGAAATTGACCGTCAAGCCCGACCATGTCAAGGTCGTCGCGGTCTGCCTGGTGGGCTGCCCCAGCTGGCCTGCCAGTTCTTCCTTGGTCGAGCCGAACGTCTTCAGCAGCGAAGCGGTATACCCCTCGGGCAAGGTGGACGAGCGGGAATCCAGGGGCTGTAGGTATTGCCCGTAGATCCACCCTTCCCGCCCCCCTGTACGAATGCGGAACCAGGGACCGGAAAGGTTGCCGGACACTCCCTCCCACTGATCGAGAAGCTCCACTCTGGCGTCCGCGTTCAATCTCGTGATGGCGGCGCCCGAAATCGAGTGATCCGGGCGCACGTTGACGTTGGACCCCACGACGACGCCTCGTGCGGGAGAGTCGATCCGAATCGCCGGCAGCCCTCCCATCGGTTCCTCCACGACGGGCTCCGCGATGTTCGGCACTGGGTCCACCGGCGAGGGAATGGGCGGCGGGACGGGCAAATCGTCCTTGGAGACTTTGGGCAGCCTCAACAAAAACCACGCCGCTCCACCCACCGCCAACAGAAGGATCGAAAGCCCCAGAACGCGGCGTAGCAGCGAATGGCGTCTTCGTTTACGGCGGCGCGTATAGTCCGAAAATTTTCGGTAGGAGTCGTCCGGATTGATCAGCAAAGGCTGTTTGATGATGGGGCCGCTGTCCTCCGCCGGTTTGACGAAGACCCTATGGGGCGAAGGCGCGGGCGCGGAAAATTCGTCGGCCTCGTCGTCATTGTCCCCGCTCTTGGCGGATCTCTCGGAAGATGATCTTTCGGGAGATGATCTTTCGGAAGGAAAGACTGTTTGCAGGTTTTTGAAAAGCGAGGGGCTTTCCTGACTCGGCTCTTCCTGCCGGGACGCGTCGTCTCCCACGGATACGATCACGGGAGACGAGGGCGAATTATACGCCTCGGGCTTCGGTTCCGCCGGGGAGGGCGCCGTGTGCAGCGGGCCTCCGCAGTTGTAGCAAAATTTATGGTCGATGCCGACGCTGGCTCCGCAAGCCGGGCAAACCTTGGAAGAACGGGGCCTCAACGGCTCGTTCAACCTCGAAAAATTATCCTCGTCCAAGCCCGATTTATTTCCTTTAAACGCCGAGGTTCGCTCTCTTCTCCTGCCGTACGAGATCGCGCGGAATTTGTCTTTCTCCCGCAGCCTGCCGCCGAGAACGTCGTCCTCTTCGTCCCGGTTTGCGTCGTCTTCGTCATATTCGTCTTCGTATTCGTCCTGGTTTCCATCCTCATCCTCGTCCTCATAGTCCTCGCCGTACTCGGAGGGCCGGCGGAGGAAAAAAGTCAAGATCCCGCCCACAAGGTAGATTCCTCCGTAATAGCGCGTGTAAGGGTGCGCGAAAAAACAAATCGAGGCGGCGGCAATGAGAAAAATCCCCCCGCTGCGGCGTTGATAGAAGGCCAAAACGCCGCCTATCAACGCAAAAACAGCCGATACAGCCAGAAGGACCACCGTAATCCAGGTGAAATTGCTTCCGGCAACCTCTGCCGGAAATCCAGCGCTTCCGGAAGAAATCCATATCTCAAACACACCATGAATCAACGACATGATAGCCGCGCCAAGGGACAAAGCCAATACTATCCAACGCATTTTTCATTCCCCCGTCTAAAGTGGATCCCGCCGTCGCTACAGAAAAGCGAGCCGCTCGATAACGTCAATATAATATCAATACACAATAGAAGATCATACTCACAGATTCGAAGTTTGGCAAATACGAATATAGTGAATCAAAATATACTCACGACCTATAAACATTTACACGGATACCATCCGCCCGCTGCCTTAGCGTGCCGCCGCTCTCTGTATGCGATCCCGCAAAGCAAGGCCAATCCCCTGGGGTTGCGGCCACTCGGCGACGATATGGCGGAGCCCCTCCGCCTCGAAATGCCTGAAACCGGCAAACACACCCCTGGCGTAGGCGTCTTCGGAGTCGAAGAGCATCGTCCGCGCGAAAGCTACGGAGGGCTGGGTCATGCCCATGAACCCCGACGTCGATGGGTCGATGGGGGGAATTTCTCCTTCATCGGGTACCCATATGGATACCGGCAGCGCCGGGGCGTAGTGCCTGTAGCGCGTCCCCGGCGAACGTTTTCGGGCGTCGTTTCCCGGGCTTTCCAAGGGCTCTCCGAAAAATTCCTCGAGTTTTTCCACGGGCGTACCCCCCGGCCGCAAGAGTGAAATTCTCCGCCCCGTCAGGTCGATAACCGTCGATTCGAGCCCCACATCGACGCTGCCGGCGTCCAGCAGAACGTCGATTCGGTCCCCCAGGTCGGCCGCCACTGCCTCCGCGTTCGTGGGGCTGGGCCGGCCGCTCCGGTTTGCGCTGGGCGCGGCGACGGGGCACTGGGCCATCTCGATCAAGGCCAGGGCCACAGGGTGGTCGGGCATGCGCAACGCCACGGTGGAGAGCCCCGCCGTGACCTCCTTCGGTATGTGAGGGCGGGCTGGAAGCACCAAAGTCAAGGGCCCGGGCCAAAAGGCTCTTATCGTTCCGGCCGCGCGGCCGTCCACCTCCGCCAGAGCCTCGGCTTGGGCGGACTCCGCCACGTGCAGGATCATGGGATTGTCCGCCGGGCGTCCCTTGGCCCAAAAAATTTTGTTCACGGCGTCCGGGCTCAAACCGTTCGCTCCCAAACCGTAAACGGTTTCCGTGGGAAACGCCACCAGCCCCTGGTCTTTCAAAACCGAA
>JAISWV010000425.1 GCA_031270755.1 Synergistaceae bacterium | reverse complement strand
CAGCAGGCAGCCGAAGGAATGAAAAACCCACCCGTACCGCAGTCCATGCATGTTGAAGGTAGTCTATAACTTTCTGACTTGCCTGCATAGGTGACTGACTATTTGACGCTTACGTTTTACTGAAGTCTTTATTCTTGTTGAACAAGAGAATCGCGGTCTTCGTATCGCGCCAAGATGTATATCCGAGCAATTGGTCGATTGTTTCTTTGAACAGTTTAGGGCCACCCCAAAATTTGCACTCGGCGATAAAAATATTTTTGCCGTTATCGCGTATCAGGATATCGGTTTTGCCGGAGCAGTTAAATGTTTCCCCCGTCGCGTTGCCTTCGTAATGCCCGTTGAGCAACACGAGAAAAAATGTTCTGATCGCTTCTTCGTCGAGGGAAGTGAACGCGCTTGGCGTTCTTTCCATGACAAGTGTCATATCTGTTAAAATTTTTAAGATGTGGTGATAGTCGTCGTTGGATAACACCGGCTCAGGTTGAAATGGCGCGGTGCTCGCGACTGGGGGGAGGATTTGGATTTTGCGTTTTACCTGCGACGTAACAAAAGTTGTGATAGCATCGGGACGTTGTTTTAGTTGAAAGCCCAATCCCACAATGAGGTTCCGGTCTTTTAACAGCTTTGATTTTCGCGCCTCAATTGAGTCCTGCACAATTTTGGGGAGTTGATAATTAAAGTGTTCAACGTCTTCCGATAACCATCCCAAATAATCAGTAATTTCTTTTAATATCGTGTAAAAACGTGTTCGGACATTATCGCTTTGTAAATCTACTCCTCTGAAAGTGAAAAGAAGCTGGTTTTTATTCCCGTCAACGATAGCACGGGGCGGAGACATCGTAAATTTATTCGGTCGTATCTCAAACAAAGAAGCGTCTCCGTCAAATGAAACGATGATCGAGATTTCAGTTCCTTGGGCATAGAAGGGGCGACTTTTGTCGGAAACATATCTATTGGGGTCTTTGCTTATGTCAACCTGTACTTCCTTCTGGTCGGCTATGATTTCGTCGTCTTCTTTATGGAGTATAGGAACCACAAAACGATATTTATCGAGAAAATACGAGCAGAGAGCATCTGCGGAGGTATTCAAAAGCTGATTGCTGCTATAACCGCATATTTCCTCGTTCAACTGTTTTATTTGAGCTTGCTGAACGGTGGTCCAATCATACTTTGAAAAGAGATAGTTATCGGTCATTTTTCAATTCTCCCATTAATCGATCATTCAGCCGCTATCTCAATATACCCGATCAACTTTGACGAATAGCCGCCTTCGGCGTTGCTGGAGGTCTTGTGCTGAATCTCGCGCTGCAAGGCCGGTTCGACGTATTTGGAGAAAATGTTGGCCCTTTCCGCAGGCGAAAGTTTCGGCGGCGTAGGAGAAGCCTGAAAGAAACGCTCGTATTGGTGTTCTGTTGCCGGGACACGCGCGCCATCAGGTTTTACAGCGATAGGCTGAATTGTGGCGCGGCGTTCGTTGTTGCCGGACGACAGCTCTATTTGCCATATAGAGAGCAGAACGGTTTCGCCGTCCTCGCCTGAAACCGATATGCCGATTTCTTCCGGCGTGAGGTCACGCCACGCTTCCAATTCTTTTTTGATCAGAGGATGATCCAAGCCCAGCAGTTCGACATCCTCGCGGCTCGTCGCCTCGTCGCGGTCGATGGTGAAAGTTACTTTCTCCAATCCGTCCGGGCTGGATACCTGATAAAACCCGTCCGCTGTCTTGAGCAGTTTTTGGCTCCGCGCCGCGAGAGCGGACGAAAAAAAAACGACAAGCCGGTCCATAGCGGGCGACACATCGGAAAAAGGTTTGTAATCGTCGAGGCTGAATCCCTCCAAATCCTGGAACAAATCGAAGACAACCTCTCGCGCTTCGCGTGAATTCGACAGCGCGACTTCGAGTTCGATTCTGGTGCGTTTCAGTTCAGGATCGGATAAGGCGTCCTGATAGAGCCGGTCGTAGTTCAGTCGTTCGGACAACTGCCCCAATATCTGCGAGCGCATATCCTCCGCGACGTCGCCTTTTTCATCAACTTTGCCCACGGTCTTCGCGATTTCGTTCAGTTTTTCCTCCAACAGAAGGAAAATACGGCCCTCTATCGTGTTCGACAGGACGAGGTTGTAAACCTGCGCCGCCGAGCTTTGCCCGTAACGGTGGATTCTGCCGATCCGCTGCTCCACGTCCATAGGGTTCCACGGCAGGTCAAAGTTGAACAGCACACGGGCGAATTGCAGGTTGATTCCCTCTCGCCCCGCAGCGGTACAGACCAGTACCTTCGGGCCTTTGGGATTCTTGAATCGCCGTTCGGCGGCAAGTTTCGCTCCGTGGTCTCCGCCCTTGAGGACGACGACGCCCTGTCCTGGATACACGGTTTCCACCTCGCGGGCAATGAGATCGACCGTCCCCAAATACGTGGCGAAAATCACGATTTTTTCGTCCGGGTTCTGCCTCCAAAGAGTGCCGAGCCCGTCAAGGAGTTTGTGCGCTTTCGTTTCCCGATGTTGCGGGAAATATTCGAGAAGCTCCTTTATCCGCGAGCGTTCTTCGGGAAGGTGAAACTCAACGGCTTCCGCCGCCATGTCTTCTGCGCCCGCCGCATTATATTCACAGCCGTTGGCGTCGGCGGCTGTTTCAAGAGTTTCCTCGTCGAGTTTTTTCAGCAGACGGAATTTCATGTCAGCGATAACGCGCTCCACTTCACTCCGTCCGAGATTATCTTCCGCGATCCCCAACGCTTCGTGGACCATTTTTCTCGCTTCGTCCGCGAGTTTCTCCCGCCCGTCGATATCGAGCGCCCGGTCACGAAGCAAAGACTCGTACAACGTAAGCGACAGCAAGCGGCGCTTTAACGTGCGGCTGACAGCCGCAAAGCTCGACGCCGCGATTTTCTGGAAAATCGCCATGAGAAACCCCAGCGCGCGCCCTTTTTGACCCTGACGACGGGCAAGGTCGAAACCGTCTTCAAGATACTCCCGCAGTTTCTCGTAAAATCGTTTTTCTTCCTCGTCCATGAGAAACGACTCGGTATTCACGACCCGTTTTGCAAAGAGAGGGCCGCCGTCCGGGCGGCAGGCGTCCGCTTTCGTGCGCCTGAACATGATGGAGTTGAGGCGATGTCTGTTTTCTACCATGTCTCCAGGGTCCTTGAAAAGGGCCGGATTCAACAACTGCGCCAGCATCCAGAATTGGAAGTGGTTTCCCTGGTGCGGTGTAGCAGAGAGCAGAAGCATATCGCGGGAGTGATTTTTCAACGCTTCCGCCAGTTTGTAGTTCGCCGTTTTCTGGACCTTGCTGCCTGTCTTTGCGGCCGTCAGATGGTGGGCTTCGTCGAAAACGGCCAAATCCCAGCGCGGGGCTTCGAGAATTTTTTTGATTCTCGTCGGGCGTTTCAGCGTGTCGATACTGGCGATAATCCGGTTGTGTTTGATGAAGGCGTTTGTCCTGCGGTCGGTGACATCTCCCTCAGAGCCGAACACCTCGAAGTTAAGATTGAACACTTCGTTCA
>JAISWV010000422.1 GCA_031270755.1 Synergistaceae bacterium | reverse complement strand
CTTCACGGCCTTCTCGCTCAAGATCACGCCCGCACAGTAGTGGGACAGACAGGCCAAGAAGCTGCTGTCCGGCGTCTTGCTGGGGACGACGATGGTGTAGTCGTCGATGATCTCGATCTTGTCGATGTCGATGTTGCGAACGACGTAATCGATAACCTTGCCCGTGTTGACCGCCCGGGTGAAGGTGAACTTGACGTCGCTGGCCTTCATCTCCTCTCCGTTGTGGAACTTGACGCCCTTGCGGAGCACGAACTTGTAGTTCAGATCATCCAGCTTCTCGAACGACTCGGCCAGAAGCGGCACGATTTCCCCTTTGGCGTCGATGGTGACGAGAGACTCCATCATCTGGGTCATCACGCCCGTAGAGGCCAAATCCGGGGCCGCGTGGGGGTCCAGGCTCTTGGAATCGGCCGCCATAGCCACGGTCAGTGTGTCGCCCTGGGCGAAGGCACAGCCGGCGCTGGAGGCAACGGCAAGAACCAACAACAGAGACAGAATTTTTTTCATCGATATTCCCTTCTTTCAATAATTTTTAGGTCTTTCAATAATAAAGTAAAACAAAAATAATAAAGTAAAACAAACAAAGTAAAACAAAAATTTCACACTCGTTGAATCACCCGTTATTGCGTTGTTTGCGTCCCGCGCTCAGGTCTATTTTCGAAAACTCCTCGATGAACTTCACCGTGTAGTCGGTCACCGCGTTCAAAATATCGGCCCCGAGGGCGGCGCTGGCCCGAGACGGGCTGTCTCCGTACCCCGCGTCTCCCGATGGAATGGAGTCCGCCGCGTCCCGCATCATCTTCACGCTGGCTCCCTCGAACTCCACGTTGTGGATGTGGGTGTTTTTCAGCCGGGGGCTCATGTGAATCACCTGGCTCTCGAACAGGTCCTCCATGTGGACCCAATCGGGCTTTATCGCCATAGCCACAGCCGTTTCCACGCCGCCGCCGTGACCGCACAGCCACTCTTGGCGGAGCTGCCCGCAGAGAACCCACCAGTCGATCTCCGCCGCCTGGCCGCCCTTGTGGTAGAGGTAGAGGGCCGCCGTGTCGATGCCGGCCGTGTTCCCTCCGTGCCCGTTCAGAAAAAGAAAGCGCTTCACCCCGCAGCGCAGAACGGCGTCCACACACCCCTTCAGCACGGCGCAAAGCGCTTCGTAACCGATGTCCACGGAGCCGGGAAAACCGGCGAGGGCGGGGGTGACACCGTAGGGCAGGGTCGGCAGAATCAGCGCCCTGTCCGGAATCCGTTTCTCGATTCTCTCGGCAATCTCGTGGGGGATGATGTGATCCGTCCCCAGAGGTCCTACGGGGCCGTGCTCTTCGAGGCTCCCCATAGGCAGGACGGCAACGATTTCGCCGCCGCTCCCGCTTCCTATCTTTGCCGCTTTGCTCCAGCTCAATGACGCCAAATACACTGACTTTACCTCCTTAAAAAAGAGAGAGGCCCGCGTTTCGCGTTCGCTGCCCCTGCTCTCGGTTCTTCAGCTAAAATGACGTTTCAGTGTGGCCTCGGAAACCGGTTTCGTCACCAAACTGACGAGAACGGTGACGATCATGGCCACGATCCAGGTGGGAATGAGGGCGTCGAAGCCCATGGCGTAGCTCTTCAGCGCGGCGGAAAGAGGCTGCAGCGCGTTCAGTCCCAGTTTATCCAGCATAGCGGTGGAGGCCGAGAAGGGGATGTAAACCAGAACCCCGACGATGATTCCCGTAATGGCCCCTATGCCGCTGGTGCGCTTCCAGTATAGGCCCAAAAGAATCGGAGTGGCCCAGATGGTGAGACCGCCGAAGGAAAAGATGATGATGTCGAAAATCGCCCCCGGTCTCCAAATGCCGAACAGTATGGCGATGATACCCAGGACCACCGTGACATAGCGGGACAGCTTGAGGATCTCACCGTCGGTGGCGTCTTTGTTCAGCAGTTTTTGGTAGATATCCCGAGAAATTCCGCCGGTGGAGACCACCAGAAGGCTGTCGATGGTTGACATTCCCGCGGCCATGATCCCCGCGATCATCAGTGAAGCGATGACTGGGGAAACCGCTTTTTGCAGGATGAGCGGAACGATGAAGTCCCTCTGAGCCCCCTCCAAGCCGGGCACGGAGACGATGCCCAGGACTCCCACCCACTCGATCAGCGTGGCGGAGACCCACATGCCCAAAGTTCCCAGAATGACGGCCTTGAACATGACCTTATAGTTTTTCATCGCAAAGAATTTCGTCACCAACTGAGGACTGCCGATGCTGAAAAAGCTCCACATGACCACCATGGACACCAGGCGGGGCCAGTGGTAAGAGCCCGTCGCCCCAGGGTGCGCCATGTAGGCCGGGTTCAGTTCCAGCAGCTTGGCGTTGATGGCCTCCAGCCCTCCGCCCAACTGGAGCGCGGCAAAAAACGTGACCACGGCGGTAGTCACCATCAAAAGGCCCTGAACGACGTCGGTCAGCATGGCTCCGCGGATACCGCCCGACATGCAGTAGAGAATGACGATGACGCCGGTGGCCACGACGCCTATCCACTCGGGATAGCCGGTGAAGGTGTTGAAGATGATTCCGGACCCGATGATCTGCGCCCCCATCATGGGAACGACGAAAAACACCATCAGGACGGCTTGAAGGCTGCGGAGCGCGTCAGACTCATACCGGTCGTTCAAGTAGTCGGCCACCGTCAGGAGGTCGTATTTGTGTCCCAGTCGGATCAGCTTTCTGCCCACCACCAGCGCGGGAATGATCATGCTGAAGACCAACCCCGGCACGGAAACCGTGAGCCCCGGATAGCCTTGCTGGTAACACGCCGCCGGCACGCCCATGAAGGTGCTCATGCTGTACTGGGTGGAAAAGTACGCGATGCCGCTGACGATGGCGCCCGCTTTGCCGCCCATGACGAAAAATTCCTTCAAAGAATTCGTTTTTTTTGCCGAATAGTACCCAATCAAAGCCATAATGAGAAAATAGCCGCCTAAAACCAAAAAGAAAGTTCCAGGGGCAGGGACGATCATACTGCTGACCTCCACATCGATTCCTCCTTTCAGTAACTTCAGTAACTTCAGTAACTTTCAACAATTCAACAATCCCGCCGACGGCGTCCTTCAGCCTTCCGTGCCGAACTCCAAATATTCTTCACGCTTCATAGCCTGAACGTAGAAGACGACGATCAGGATCATCGTAATCAGCGTGTGCCAAAACCAGCCCACCATGAAAATCGGCAGGCCCTTCCAGGAGGCGGCGTAGGTCGTCGCGTAGAAGCACTCCACGGGCAGCATGACGATGACGTACATCGCCAGAAAAACAGCGGACCATTTTTTCTCGAAAGCGTTGTCCCACATTCCCATTCGTTTCACCTCCCTTCCTCATTGCCGTGATTTCAGGGAACTTGCCTTACCCTGATTCAGAAGCAATCCGACTGTACTTCCGACCTGCCTGGTTCGTCGCTTCGCGGATTGTTTCGAACCTCTTCGTAGGTATGTCTCAAATGCTCCTTCATGGCCTTTTCCGCCGCTGCCGCATCTCCAGCTTCTATAGCCAAAGCGATGACCGTGTGTTCGCTGCAGCTTCTTTTCTTTTTTTTCTGCTCCTGCGTCATTGGGCTGTTGTAAAACCCTGAAAAAAAGAAGTCGTACAGCCGTGACCGCCAAAAAACCTGCCCTAAGCACTGCTCGAGGTAGGGGTTCTTCGCGAACGCCGCGATGGAAAAGTGAAACAGGTTGTTGGATTCGGCGTAAACTTTTTTGTCCAACTCATCAAACGCGTTCTTTTCCTTGGCGCAGATTTCTTTGAGCAGCGCGATTTGGGCGTCGTCGCGATTCAAAGCGGCCTGAGCGGCCAATGCCCCTTCCAGGAGGGCACGGGTCTGGAAAACAAGGTGCATATCCGCCAGCCTCAAGATGGGGACATGGTAGCCCTTCCGATCGGGAGTTTTCTCCAGAAATCCACAGGTTGCCAGATGCGTCAAGGCGGTTCGAATCGGAGTTCTGCTCACCTTCAGCCGCTCCGCCAGAGTCGTCTCGAAAAGGTGGTCTCCCGGGTGATATTCATGATTGATGAGCAACTGAATGATTCCCCTCATCGCTTGTTCCGACGCGCTCAAGTTCGCCGTGAGCCGCAACAGGCGGGAAGGAAACGCCTCGATTCTTTCTTCGTTCCCTTCTTCGGGCTCAGGACACATTGCCACTACCTCTCAGGAAAAGAAACGAGCTCGCCCGCCTGGCGGACAAGCAAGTTCAATCGATTCCACTGGGTCTTGGCGTAGTTGTGGACGATCGTCCTTTTGCGTTCGCTCGGTTCGTTTCTTTGCAGAATGCGGGCGGCCTCGGACAGACCGGGGACGAAATCTCCCACGTCCCCCCAATCCTGCAGGTGAGGGCCGCGGGCGGCGTAATAAAGACGGTTGAGAAGCCGCACCATCTTCAAAGCCGCCTCGAAGGGATGCGGTTTTTCGCTCCATCGCCCCATGACGTCCTCCAGGGCCTCCCGCAGAGGTTTCGGGTCAAGAGACTCGGGAAGAGACGCTTCGAGTTCCCGGAGGCGGGAAATGACGGCACTTCCCAAGGAGCCCGCGTCGAGTTTTCCCTGAGACAGGAGGCGGAGGATTCCCGCCATGTAAATTCGGGCGTCGGTTTCGAGAATTTGCGGGTCGCAAAATTCGACGGTATCGGCCTCGGTGTGCCACCACCAGGGCATCACGCCGCTCCCCGTCTTGTCGGGGCTGTCGAAGGGCAGGGCGGAGGTCCAGATGAAGAAAGGCGATATCCCCAAATTCTGAAAAGACTGGTCCCAGGAACGCACGCGAGAAGCCGCGATTCCTCTTTGGCCCGTGAGGTCCGCCACAGTTTGCTCCGCCAGTGCGAAAAGGTCCGGTCCCGCCGTAATTTTGCCGAAGTCGACGGCTCCCTTCATTCCCGGCATGTCGATGTTGGAATAGGCGACACAATACCGGTCCAGCTCCTCGAAGCGGTCGCGAGCGTAGTTGGAGGAACCGGTGTACTTGCCGAATTCGTGACCCGACCACCAGCATATTCTGACGCCCCAGCGCCTTTCGGGGACGGAGGCGAGCCCCGCGGCCAAAGACAGCGCAATGGCCGATCCCGTGGCGTTGTCCGTAGCGCCGTAGTGTTTGCTGTCCAAGTGGGCCCCGACCAAAAGAAAATGAGGGTCGCCAGTGGTGGAGGGCAAGAAAGCCTCGATCAAGTGGACATCCGTCACCCTTTCTACGCTCTCGCAGGAGATGGAAAGCAGGAGCTTATCCTGTTTTGCGAGGTCGATCAGGAAATCTCCGTCGTCGCGGTTCACGGCCATCACCGGAATAGCGGGCGACCAACGGCTTTCCTCCGGCATGGGCGTTCCCCACCACATGGCGGTGCCGCTGTGGTGGATTTGCTTTTCCCCGCCCGTTTCCCAGCAGATCACGAAGCCCACTGCCCCGCGCAATTGCGCGTTCAATACGGCCTGAGGCGAGACATATCGGGAAAGCACGACGCGTCCTTCCAAGTCTCGCTGCACGTCGGCTCCATC
>JAISWV010000092.1 GCA_031270755.1 Synergistaceae bacterium | reverse complement strand
GGGGATGTCATTTTGCCGTTCACCGTATTGTGCCGCCTGGACAGCGTCCTTGCTCCGTCCAAAGACGCCGTGATCGCTTTGCACAAGAAAGGCGTTTATAAGACTGATTACGCGAAGACGGCGGGCTTCCGGCAGGCAACCGGCGGTTTGAAGTTCTATAACATCAGCGAGTTCACGTTTGCCAAGCTGAAGGATGACGCAGGAAACATCGCCGACAATATCACGGACTATATCAAGGGGTTCTCGGAAAACGCCCGCGCGATACTGGAGTCCTTCGATATCTACTCACAGATCGCGCGGCTCGACAAGGCGAACCTGCTCTACCTCGTGGTCTCCAAATTTGTGGACGACATCGACCTGCACCCCGACCACGTTTCCAATAACGAGATGGGCTACATTTTTGAGGAACTCATCCGCAAGTTCTCCGAAATGTCCAATGAGACCGCAGGTGAACACTTCACTCCGCGTGAGGTTATCCGTCTGATGGTCTCCATGCTTTTCTCGCCCGATATGGCGAAAATTTGCGAACCGGGCTTTATGGCAAAGCTGTACGACCCGGCGGCAGGCACGGGCGGTATGCTCTCGGCGGGCATCGAATACGCCGCCGAACTGCACTATGGCGCGTTGATCGAGGTCTACGGCCAGGAATTGAACGAAAGGACCTACGCCATCTGCAAGTCCGACACGATGATCAAAGGCAAAGGATACGAGAATATTCACCTTGGCAACAGCTTTACGGACGATAAACTGAAACGTGAAACTTTCCACTATATGCTCTGCAATCCGCCGTTTGGTGTGGAGTGGAAAAAGTACGAGAAATTTATCCGTGACGAAGCCGAAGAGCAGGGCCACGCCGGACGCTTCGGGGCGGGGCTGCCCCGTGTTTCGGACGGTTCGCTGCTGTTCCTGCAGCATATGATCAGCAAAATGATGCCGGTGGACGAAGGCGGTTCTCGGATCGGCATTGTCTTCAACGGTTCGCCGCTCTTCACGGGCGACGCCGGAAGCGGCGAGAGCGAAATCCGCAAGTGGATCATTGAGAATGGCCGGCTCGAAACCATCATCGCCCTGCCCGATCAGCTTTTTTATAATACGGGCATCCTGACTTACGTCTGGATTGTCACCAACCGCAAGAAGGGCATCCGCAAGGGCAAGATTCAGTTGATTGACGGCACGTCGTTCTTTGAGCGTATGCGGAAACCCCTTGGCGAGAAGCGCAAAATGTTTAACGACGAACATATCAAGCAACTGACACACATCTACGGCGACTTCGTGGAAGGCGAATTCTGCAGGATTTTTGATGAAGATGACTTCGCCTACTGGAAAGTGACTGTCGAACGTCCGCTTCGGCTGAACTTCCAGGCGAGCGCGGAGCGCATCGAGCGTATCCGTGAGCAGACGGCGTTTGCCAACCTCGCCGCGAGCCGCAGGCGTAAGCCGGAGGAAATCGCCCGCGAGGTCGAAGAGGGCAAAAAGCGGCAAGAGGCTATCCTCGCCGCCGTCGAGACGATTGACGGCTCCGTGCTGTATAAAAACCGCGCCAAGTTCACAAAGGTGCTGTCCAAGGCGCTGGAAAAAGTGAGACCCGGCGTAAAGCCCCCGCTATTGAAGGCTATCCTTGCCGCGCTGTCCGAAAAAGACGAGAGTGCCGACATTTGCACCGACGCCAAGGGCAGCCCGGAACCCGACACGGATTTGCGCGACACCGAGCAGATACCCTTCAAAGAGGATATCGCCGCCTACATCGAGCGGGAGGTGAAGCCCTACGCGCCCGATGCTTGGGTGGACGCTTCCAAAACCAGGAAGGGCTACGAGATTCCGTTCACGCGGCACTTCTATAAATACACGGAACTGGGCGACGCCGAAGAAACCCTCCGCGACATTCAATCGCTGGGCGCAAAGATTCAGACGGCGATTGCCGAACTGTCCGGGGAGGTGTAAGCGTGGGGACAGAATATGTAAACGGAGTGATAGATTGGCGCGGCTTTATCCCGCCACACTGGGATATTGGGCGATTTCGCTACTTGTTCCGGTTTGGGCGGGGCATCGATATCACGAAAGCGGATCTCCAGGACGAAGGGCTGCCTTGCGTGAGCTACGGTGAAATCCATTCAAGGTACGGGTTTGAGGTCAGCCCTGAAACTTGTGCTTTGCGTTGCGTGGATTTAGAGAACCCTGAAATCTCTCAATCATCAATGCTTGGCAAGGGCGATTTTGTGTTTGCCGACACATCCGAAGATGTGGAAGGGTCTGGCAATTTCACATATTTGAATAGCGACTCGGAAGTCATTGCGGGTTACCACACTGTCATCGCCCGACCGTATGAGCGCGACGCAAGCCGATTTTACGCGTACTTGTTCGATTCTATCCCGTTCAGGGCGCAGATTCGGTCGAAGGTATATGGAATTAAGGTTTTCAGCATAACGCAAGCAATCTTGAAAGACGCGCGACTTCCACTACCGCCAAAAACTGAACAACAGGCGATTGTTCGGTATCTTGACCCGCATATAACAAAAATTGACGAAGTCCTCGCCGACCTCGCCAGCCAAGCGGAGATGCTCGACACCTACAAGCGCGAACTCATCGCGGCTACGGTCACAAAGGGACTGGACAAAGCCGCGCCGATGAAAGACAGCGGTATCGAATGGATTGGGGAGATTCCGGCGCATTGGGAACAATACCCGCTGTTCGCTGTGGCAAAAGAGAACACGATCAAGAACACTGGCATGGCTTACGACAATCTATTGAGTCTAAGTTACGGCAGAATTATCCAGAAAGACATCAATATGAACTTTGGTTTGCTGCCCGCCAACTTCGAGGGCTACCAGATAGTTCAACCGGGGTATACCGTGCTTCGTCTGACCGACCTGCAAAACGACAAGCGCAGTCTGCGAACGGGGTACGTCACCGAAACTGGAATAATAACCTCAGCGTATTTGGGGCTTATACCCTCATCGCGGCTTGACAGCAAATACTTCACATATTTGCTTCACGCTTTTGACTTGTTGAAAATCTACTACAGACTGGGCGGAGGGATTCGGCAGACTCTGAAATTCACGGATATGAAGCGGCTGCCCGTACTGATACCGTCATTGCCGGAGCAAGAACAGATTGTCGAGTTCATAGACACAAAGACCGTAAAGGTCAACGAATTAATTGCCGACATTGACGCGCAGACAGAGAAACTGAGGCAATACCGTCAAATCGTGATTCATGACGCAGTCACGGGAAAAATCAAAGTATCGGAGGGGTAGGCAGGCATGGCTATCGACACAAAAGAGCGCGTCTTCGAGCAGGAAATTGAATACTGGTTGACCAGCGGCGTGAAGAAAGCCGAGCGGTATGTCAAAGGCAACCCCTCCGGCTTCAACCGTGAGTACGCGATGGACACCAACGCGCTTGCCGCTTTCGTCAAAGATACTCAGCCTGACGAATGGAAAGCGCTCATTAAACGCCACGGCAGCGAAAGTGTCGCGATGGCGGAATTTCTGAAACGCTTGAATGCCGAACTCAATCAGCGCGGCATGATTGACGTGCTTCGCCACGGCATCGCCGACCTGGGCGTGTACGTGCGGCTCGCCTATTTCAAACCCGGCAGCGGCATGAACAAGAGCGCGTCCGCCCTTTACGACAAGAACGTTCTGCAGATAACGCGGCAGGTCAAATACAGCATTACCAACGAGAACTCCATCGACACGGTCATCTTTCTGAACGGGCTCCCTATCATCACCATTGAATTGAAGAACCCGCTTACAGGTCAGACCTATAAAAACGCCATCGACCAATATAAGAACGACCGCAGTCCGCGTGAAGCGTTGCTTGCCTTCAAGAAGCGGGCTATTGTGCATTTCGCCGCAGATACCGATGAAGTCTGGATGACGACATGGCTTCGCAAGCAGGACACCGTCTTTATCCCGTTCAACAAAGGCTGCGAAAAAGGCGCGGGCAACCCACCCGTCGCCAACGATTACCGCACATCGTACCTTTGGAAAGAAATCCTGCGGCGCGACAGCTTGCTGGACATCCTGCACCGTTTCGTGCGGATGACGAAGGACGACAAGTCGGGCAAAGAGAAGCTGATATTCCCGCGCTATCACCAATTGGACGCCGTCCGCAAAATTGTCGGCGACGTCTACTCCAACGGCGCGGGCAAGAACTACCTGATTCAGCATTCGGCGGGTTCGGGCAAATCGAACTCCATGGCCTGGCTGGCCCACCATCTGACGAATCTGCACGACGCAAACGACGACGTGGTGTTCCATAGCGTCATCGTGGTCACCGACCGCCGCGTCCTCGACAAGCAGCTTCAGCGCGACATCTTCAATATGGAGCATAAGGACGGCGTGGTCGTCCGCGTCGATAAGAACTCCAAACAACTCGCCACAGCTTTGGAAAAGGGCGAGAAAATCATCATCTGCACCTTGCGGAAATTCCCGTTCGTGGACGTGCAAAAAGTGGCTGCGGCGGGTAAGCGATTCGCCGTCATCGTGGACGAAGCGCACTCTTCCCAGACCGGCAAGGCGAGCGAGCGGCTGAAAGAAGTTCTGGCAGACATATCCGCGCAGGGCGAGGATGCCATCGAGAAGAAATTACACGAGTACGCCGTAGAAGAAGCGAAAGCCGAAGACGAAGGAAAAGACCCCGACGAAGAAATAGCGGCGGAGATGGCGGCCCACGGTCCGCGGAAGAACCTCTCGTTCTTTGCGTTCACTGCCACCCCGAAGCAAAAAACGATTGAAATATTCGGCACGAAGACCGCCGAAGGCAAGCCGGAACCGTTCCACCTCTACAGTATGAGGCAAGCCATCGAGGAGGGCTTTATATTCAACGTCCTGGAAAACTACACCACCTACGAGACCTACTTTCAAATCGGAAAGAAAATCACGGACGACCCGCTTTACGCCAAGGGGCAGGCGAATAAGGCTCTCGGAAAATATATGAGCCTGCACTCGTACAATTTGGCGCAGAAGACCGAGATCATCGTGGAGCATTTCCGCGGTCAGGTTCAGCATCGTATCGGCGGCAAGGCCAAGGCGATGCTCGTTACCGGCTCGCGCCTCCATGCCGTGCGCTACTACTTCGAATTCCTCAAGTACATCGAAAAGATGGGCTATACCGACTTGGGCGTATTGGTGGCGTTTTCAGGTGCAGTCAAAGATAACGTGACCGGCGGGATAAAGGAATACACCGAAGCGAACCTCAACGACTTCCCCGACACGGAAACGCCGGACAAATTCGCCGCCGGCGAATACCAACTGCTGCTGGTAGCGGAGAAGTACCAGACGGGCTTTGACCAGCCACTTCTTCATACGATGTACGTCGACAAAAAATTGTCCGGCGTCAAGGCGGTGCAGACGCTTTCCCGCGTGAACCGCACTTGCCCCGGTAAAACGGAGACCTTCGTTTTGGACTTCGTCAACAGCCGCGGCGATATTCTGAACGCATTCCAAGACTACTATCAAGAAACGGGTATCGCCGAAAGCACCGACCCCAACACCGTCTATGACATCAAGAATGCCCTGGATAGCTTTATGATCTACACGGACAGTGAAATCAACGCCTTTGCCAAAGTGTTCTTCAAGGAAACCAAAAGCCAAGGCAACATCGATTTGGCGCGCTTGAACTCGTTCGTCGATCCCGCCGTCGACCGTTATAACGCCTCAACCGAGGGACAGAACAAAATGGACTTCCGTGGCGCGCTGACGAAGTTTATCCGGCTCTACTCTTTCCTGACGCATATTATCAACCTCGGCGACGAGAATCTCCACAAGTTTTACGCCTACGCCAAGTGTCTGCTCCGCAAGCTGCCGAAGGATACCGGCGATCGGACGCCAAACCTGGATAACGACGTGTTTCTGCAATATTACCGACTTCAGAAAACTTATGAGGGAACAATCCTCATGGCCAAGGAAGATGGCGTTCTGCATGGCAAGACCACCGGCACGGGGCTTCCTCTCGAGGACGAGAAAGAAAAACTCTCGCGGATAATCCAGGAACTGAACGAAAGGCTCGGCATGAACTTCACTGAAATGGACAAGGTTCTGGAGCAGTTCGTGCAGGATATGGCGGGCAACGCCGAGATGGTCCTGCGCTCCAAGAACCCGCTTGACCTCTTCAAAATCGTCTACGACAACGCTATTATAGACGTGGTTTTGAGCCGAATGGCAAAGAATCATGAATTCTGCGAGAAGTACCTCGAGGACGAGGCGTTCCGGAGCGAAATTGACAAGATACTCCTGCCTCTGGTTCATGATCGGCTTTCAAGGCTGACCGATACGCCGCAACTGACTATCGTCGATGTTATCGCGGGCGACGGTTTTGTGAGCGCGTTATGAATATGCCCCGGCTTTATAGCGTTTTCATAATATACACAATTGGGGTCAGGGGACGAGTCCCCTGCGGGGTATGGGGCGGAGCCCCAAAGTTTTGCTTAAGTTGTTGACATTGGTTTAGTAAATGGTAAAACTTGCAGACCTCTGCGAGTTTTAGCGAAACATCTTCAGTGTCCCTCTTTCATTTTGGAGTCGTCTGAGGCGAACGCCTTTTCGGTGGAAATCCGCTGGTCGTCCACTTAATGTTCACCCGCCTTCCAGCGGAGTGTTGGCTCCGGCGAACGGTTACAAATTTTCTTCTTTGCTGCCAAAGTAATGATAAAGAGTGGGCTTCGTTATGCCCGCGGTCGACACGATCTCCGCCACCCCAACGGCGTCATACCTGTCCGGGGCATACCGCGCGTGATTACGGAGAATTTGTAACAATTCTTTGACAAATCGTTACACAACCTTGATGAATTTGCGTTTTACTGGTGGCGGGGGGATAGACTCATGACGATGAACAACAGAGAATTGAGCTGGCTCGCGTTTAACGAGCGGGTTCTCCAGGAAGCCCAGGATATGAGCGTTCCTCTTTTGCAGAGGCTGAGATTTTTGGGAATTTACTCCAACAACAGGGACGAATTCGTGCGCGTGCGTCTGGCCAACCTGGTTCGGTCGGCCCAGTTGCAAAGACGCAAGGGAACCAAGGAGCTCGTCTTGCCGGAGGGGGTTCTCGCCCGGCAAATTCTGCGTCAGGTGGACGAACGCATGTCCGAGAGCCGAAAAACGTTTATGGAAACCTACGTGAAAATTTTTTTGGAGATGGAGGAACGCGGCATCCGCATGGTCGACGAAAAAAGCCTGAACGACGAGCAGAAAGAATTCTGCCGCGGCCACTATGCCGACGTCGTCAGCCCGCGCATCGTGCCTCTGAT
>JAISWV010000415.1 GCA_031270755.1 Synergistaceae bacterium | reverse complement strand
CCCTCCTTAAAATGTATTTGTCATCCTTAAAAGCATTATATCAACATTCTATCTTTTCCTTTCTTTTTCGTGCTTTTTCGTGCACATTTGCTTTTGATGCTTTTGATACTTGACAAGGTATATCCAGAATTATATTATGAGCTTACCCAATCGCTTAAATTTTCTTCGGGCAGAATCGAGGGCCGAGATGTTGATCACACGGGAGACGGATTACGCGCTGCGAGTCCTGCGCGCCTTGTCGGATGGAGAACAGGTCACGGTGGGCAATGTGTGCAAACGGGAACTGCTTCCGCAGCAATTCGTCTATAAAATCCTCAAAAAAATGGAGCAAGCCGGGTTCGTGAGCATCGCGCGAGGAGTGGAAGGCGGTTGCCGCTTGACAGCGGACTTGGATGAAACGAGTCTTTACGACCTGATAGAGGCGATGAAGGCGGATCGTTTGGTGGGCGCTTGTATGCAGCCGGGTTTTCAGTGCGCATGGCGAAAGGAGAACGCGTCCAATTGCACGGTCCACGGACAGTTGCAGCAAATTCAGGAAATATTGGATACCGAGCTGCGTAAGCGCAGTCTGCGGCAAATACTGTTCGGCAACGATTGAGCCTCTCAGGGGGCAAAGGGGATGGTCGAGTCAGGGAGGGATTTTTGCGTCTGTAAAGTGGAGTGTCTCTATCTAATATCAGTCAATGTTCAAATGGCGGAGGCAATCGGCAGAAGGGGATGGTCTGAGTGCTGCTGTTGCGCGGGGGATTGAGGCGTTTTATGGGCGGCCGGCGGGAAGCTCATGAGCAGGAAGAGCAAGAAAGAGAAAATCGAGGGGGTCTCGGGGAGGGCAATGAAAGCGCGGAGCTCCGAAAGGGTTCTGCCTCCCTGGGCTTGAAATCAAAAGAGGAGGTCGATGTTATGTCTTTCAAGACGACGGAAGATCACGAGGCACTGAGGGCAAAGGTGCGCGAATTCGCGGAGACGGAGGTCAAGCCTCTGGCGTTTCTGCTGGACAAGGAGAATGGATTTCCCGACGAAGCGATTCGTAAGTTCGGCGAAATGGGGCTGATGGGTATTCCTTATCCCAAGGAGTACGGCGGCGCGGGGCTGGACATCCTCAGCTACGCCATTGCCGTGGAAGAGCTGGCCAGGGTGGACGGCGGAACCGGCGTCATTCTCTCCGCCCACGTATCCCTGGGAGCGTGGCCCATCTTCGCCTACGGCACGGAGGAGCAGAAGCGGAAGTACCTGATTCCTTTGGCGAAGGGAGAGAAATTGGGAGCGTTCGGCCTCACCGAGCCCAACGCGGGCAGCGACGCCGGAGGCACCGAGACCACCGCCGTCCTGGAGGGGGATCACTACATCCTGAACGGCGGAAAGATATTCATCACCAATGCCCCCAAGGCCAGCACCTATGTGGTGTTCGCCGTCACCACCCCGGACATCGGCACGCGGGGCATCAGCGCCTTCATCGTGGAGAACGGCTGGGAGGGCTTCACTTTCGGCGACCACTACGACAAGCTGGGCATTCGCTCCTCCTCCACCGCCGAGCTCATTTTCAACGACGTGAAAGTTCCCAAAGAAAACCTGCTGGGTAAGGAGGGCGACGGCTTCAAAATCGCCATGTCCACCTTGGACGGAGGCCGCATCGGGATCGCCGCCCAGGCGCTGGGCATCGCCCAAGGGGCCTACGAAAACGCGCTGGCCTACTCCAAGGAGCGGATCCAGTTCGGCAAGCCCATCTGCCAGCAGCAGATCATCGCCTTCAAGCTGGCCGACATGGCCACCAAGCTGAGGGCGGCCCGCTTTTTGATTTACAGCGCCGCCGAGCTCAAGGAACACCACCAACCCTACGGCATGGAGTCCGCCATGGCCAAACAGTACGCCTCCGACGTGGGCTTGGAGATCGTCAACGACGCCCTCCAGATCTTCGGCGGAACCGGCTACCTGAAGGGCATGGAGGTGGAGCGCGCTTACCGGGACGCCAAAATCTGCACCATCTACGAGGGCACCAACGAAATCCAGAGGGTGGTAATAGCCTCCCACCTCATCGGCAAGATGCCGAAGGACACGGAGCCCGCCGGGAAGAAACGGCCAGAGGCCGCTCCGCGCAAGAAGATGATCTTGAAGGAAGGAACGGCCAAGGAACGGGTGGCCGCGCTGGTGGAGTCCCTGAAGACAGATGGCTACGACTTCACCGTGGGCATCGACATCGACACGCCCATCGTCAAAGCGGAACGGGTGGTCAGCGCCGGCAAAGGCATCGGCGACAAAAAGAACATGGAGCTGGTGAAGGCCCTGGCCATTCAGGCGGGCGCGGCCCTGGGCTCATCCCGCCCCGTGGCCGAGACCCTGCAGTACGTGCCGCTGAACCGCTACGTGGGTATGTCCGGCCAGAAGTTCACCGGCAACCTGTATATCGCCTGCGGCATCTCCGGAGCGGGCCAGCACCTGAAGGGCATCAAAGACGCAACCACCGTCGTGGCCATCAACAACAACCCCAACGCCCCCATTTTCAAAAACTGCGACTATGGCATCGTGGGCGACGTTTTGGAGGTTCTTCCCCTGCTCACCGCCGCTTTGGACAACGGACAGCCGAAACAGCCCGCGCCTCCCATGAAGAAGATGAAGAGGGCCAAGCCGCCCAAGGTGGTTCCGTCTTGGAAACTCTACGTCTGCGGCGGCTGCGGTTACGAATACGACCCGGCCGTGGGGGACCTCGAAAACGAGATCCGGCCGACGACGCTGTTCGAGGCGCTGCCCGAGGAGTGGATCTGCCCCGAGTGCGGCGAGGCGAAAGACCAGTTCATCGAGGCCTGATACCCGATCGCGCTCGAGAGAACGCAAAAGAAGATTGCGCGTGCCTGGAAAACTGTCTTTAACTTTAGGCCATTGCTTCCCTGACTTTAGGCCTTTTATTTAAACAAGTAAGGAGGATTCAATACATGCATTGCATTAGAAAAGTGACCGACGATCTCTATTGGGTTGGCGCAAACGAACATCGCCTCGCGCTCTTCGAGAACATTCATCCCATTCCCCGGGGGGTCTCCTACAACTCCTACCTGCTTTTGGACAAGCAAACGGCGCTCTTCGACACGGTGGACTGGGCGGTCTGCCGTCAGTTCCTGGACAACGTGGAAAAGGCCTTGGGCGGGCGCGGCCTGGATTACCTGGTCATCAACCACATGGAACCGGACCATGCCGCGTCCATCGAGGAGGTCCTTCTGCGTTACCCCAAGGCCACGGTCATCAGCACCGAGAAGGCCTTCATGATGATGCGGCAGTTCGGTTTCCACATCGACGGCCGGATCGAAGAGGTGAAGGAGGGGGATACCAAATCCTTCGGCAAGCACGTGGTGGCTTTCGTGGCCGCGCCCATGGTCCACTGGCCGGAGGCGATGGTGACCTTCGACACCACCAACGGAGTTCTTTTCGCGGCGGACGCTTTCGGTTCCTTCGGCGCGTTGGACGGCAAGCTTTTCAACGACGAGGTGAACTTCGAACGGGACTGGATCGACGACGCCAGACGCTACTTCACCAACATCGTTGGCAAGTACGGCCCTCACGTCCAGGCTTTGCTGAAAAAAGCGTCCGGAATCGACATCAAGATCGTCTGCCCTCTGCATGGCCCCGTGTGGCGCTCCAACTTGGGCTATTTCATAGATAAATACGACAAGTGGAGCCGATACGAACCCGAAGAGAAGGGGGTCATGATCATCTACGCCTCCATGTACGGCAACACGGAGAGCGCGGCGGGCGCCCTGGCCGCGAAGCTGGTGGAAAAGGGCCTCGCCAACGTGGTCATGTACGACGTCTCGCAAACCCACGTCTCGCATCTGATCTCCGAGACCTTCCGGCTGAGCCACGTGGTCTTGGCCTCCGTCACGTACAACCTGGGGATGTATCCCTTGATCCACAATTATCTGATGGACATGAAGGCGCTGAACCTGCAAAAACGGACTTTCGCCATCGTGGAAAACGGCTCTTGGGCCTGCAAATCCGGCACCTTGATGCACAATTTCCTGGACCAGGAATTGAAAGAGATCAACGTCCTGGACGAGCGGCTCACGCTGAATTCCGCGCTGAACGAGGACAAGCTTCCGGAGCTGGAAACCCTCGCCGACGCCATCGTCGCGTCGATGAAGTGACGGAAGCGTAAGCGTAGAAAGAAAAATAAACGGCGGGGGGATCACGCACCCGCCGTTTTTTAGTTCCTCCACATTCCATACCGGTGTATTTTTTGATGGGGCCGATTGAGGTGAGGTGAGGTCGATTGAGGTGGTCGCCATTTGGTATCTTGTTTGAGAGCTTTTCCTTGATGTAACGGAGTAAAACGTGTATTATTTCAGGAGAGGTGAAGACTATGCAAAACACAGTAATTATTGAAGAAGTTTCTGTTGAAAAATCAAAAAACGACCCTCC
>JAISWV010000390.1 GCA_031270755.1 Synergistaceae bacterium | reverse complement strand
ATAGCGGGAACCATGAGCACGATTCTTTTCTGCGTCGGGATGTTCGGAGCCACCTTCAGCACCGTCATAGCGGAGACGTCGGTGGCCGGATTCGTGCTGACGGACCTCCTGAAATGGGACACGAGTCCCAACGGGGCGAAGTTCAAGGCCATCCAGATAATCCTTCTGATCATCGGGCTCGTCATCCCTATCGGGGGATGGAACCCCTACTCGGTGGTCGTATGGGGAGGCGCTTTCAACGCGACGTTCATGCCGGTCGGGATTGTAGCGTGGCTTATCCTTGTGAATAAAAAAACACTGATGAGCGAATTCACGGCGTCCAAAAAGTATAATATCGCGCTTGCTCTGGCCCTGATCGTGTCGATCGTGGCGGCTATCAGGTTCTGGTACGTTACGCTGAGCTGAAAAAAATATCGGCTCTTCCGGCTTCGGGCGGAAACATCCCCCGATCAGGTATTCGGTAGTCGGTAGTCGACCGCTCATTGTTCGAGCGGCCGACTTCCCAATTTAATCCGGCCGGGCGCCGCTCACCGCAAAGATGAAATTTGACCCCCATACCCGTCATGTACGCGCCCCGCAAAGGTTGCTCAAAACAAAGGCAGTACGAAGTTTAGAGCGATTGTCGTCTTTTGACATCAAGTTGGAGCCAAATAGGAAGAGCGAAGGACTTGGGTATCATCGAGAGCCATGGTGAGAGTATCTCCACCGAGGAGCATTAGGCAAAGAGATATCCATTGTTTGATGATGTCTCGGCAGTGGAAAGACCCATATTCGATAGCTTTGTAGTAGCTGGCCCATTGATTAGCGAAGGTAATGGCAAACAAAGCGCTTCTCCTTGATACTCCGTGTAAGATGAATTAGGGGTAACACGTACGGTCACGCCGTTGGCTCTATGGGATTGGCGCCTCGCTTCTTCCGCAACAGCCACATCTGACTCGGCGATTTTTAAGCGGTTGTTGTTCGCTGTCGCCAGCTCCAGCGCGCGCTCGATATTTATCTCCAAAGATTCGGCGCAAGCCGGCATAGGGGCGATCAGCAATGACGCCAGCGCAAAAATCGCTCCTAATACTCTCTGTTCTCTTCTCAACGTCCATTCCCCTTTGCAATGTTCCGAGTCATTTAGAACACTAAAACAATAGCATTCGTGTCAATGCCGGCAATGGAATGTCAAAAAACCGATGGACCTCGATGCGGCTGGTGTAAAATGTTGGTGTAAAATGTTTCATGTTTCATGTTTCATGGAATACGCACAGCGGTTTGATATGGTCGATTGAAAGGTTCTGCAATCTGTTATAATGAAAGTGGAGGTGTGAATCATGGCAAACGACGCAACAACGGTCTCACCAACAGTACGCGGCACGATACGGGAAACGCTGATCACGCCCGTGGACGAAAAACGCTTTGAAAGCGAACTTAGGCGCGTGGATTCAAATATAGCGGGCGCAAGCAGGTCCCAAGAAAAATTTGAAACGGAGGTCTTTAGGCGTTTCAACACAATTGATACTCGTTTTGAAAAAATCGACGCGCGCTTTGAAAGAATGGACGCGCAAATTGATGCTCGTTTTGAAAGAATGGAGACGCAAATCAATGCTCGTTTTGAAAGAATGGACGCGCAAATCGATGCTCGCTTCCGAGAAGTAAACAATCGTCTCTGGTGGATCATGGGAGCCATCATTGTTTCTATTTTGATTCCCCTCATGCTGAAATATTTCTAAACGTTCAAGCTTTTGTGTACGCCTCACTCGGTCGTCTCGAGGTCATAGGCCGCCGTCGTTCAGCAGCCAGTCCAAAACGTTCCGTTTCAGGATCCCGTCATAGTTCGCGTTTCCGAAGGTTTCATCCAGCGTCAGCAGGTATTTGGGGTAGTTGTCCAATAACCTCCTGAGCGGCGCGAGTTCCCGCCGCAAAACGTCCTCGTCCAGCGCTGTCGCCGCCACCTGGCAGTAGACGACGCTTCCGGCCTTTTCCGCCACGAAGTCCACTTCTCCGCCATCGTCCAACATCCCGGCCGACACACGGAACCCTCGGCGCAGCAATTCCAGATAAACGACGTTTTCGAGGAGATGTCCGGCGTCGTCGTCATGCCCTCGAACGAGCGCGTTCCGCAGGGCCACGTCCACAACGTAATATTTGCTTTGGGTCGTCAGGTACTGCCTGCCTTTGATGTTGTATCTGCTGGCCTCGTACAGCATCAGGCTGTCCGTCAAGCCCCGCAGGTACCGGTCGACCGTTTTTTGATCCACGCCTCTTCCCTTGGATTTCAGGGTGTTCGCGATTTTTGTGGGCGACACTTTATTTCCTACGTTGTGCAGCATGAATTTTGTGACGTTTTCCAAGACGTTCACGTCCGGGATCCGAAGGCGGGTCACGACGTCTTTCAACAAAACGGTGTCGTAAATACCGCGCAAATAATCCAGGGCTTCGGCTTGGGCGCTTGGGAAGCGCAGAAGGTACGGAAAAGAACTTTGATTCATGTACAGCGTGAACGCCTCATTGCTCGGCAATGCCCGCCCCTGCGCTTTCAGCCCCGCGGTGAATTCCCGAAAGGAAAGGGGAAGCATTTTCAGTTCCACATACCTTCCGGACAGCAGAGTGGCAAGTTCTCCCGACATGAAGTAGGCGTTGGAGCCGGTGATATAGACGTCACAGTTCTTTTTGAGGAACAAGCTGTCGACCGCCTTTTCGAATTGGCCGACGCGCTGGATTTCATCGAGGAAGATGTAGTTCATCCGACCGGCCAGCAGTTTGCTCGTGACGTAATCGTACATCTTCCTATAGTGGGTCAGTTCCTCAAACGTCACGTCCTCGAAGTTCAACATGTGGATCTGCCGCGCATCCACGCCACTTTCAAGCAGATGGCCGCGGTATAGCTCGAACAGCGTAGACTTGCCGCACCTCCTGACGCCGGAGACGACCTTGATGATTTGGCGCTCTCGCCAAGTTATGAGCCAATTCAGGTATTCTCTGCGCTCGATCGTAAAATTCTCTTTTTGCATATTTTGCATATTTTGCATGCCGTCACCTCAGGCGATCACGCAACCATTGCACTCCGCGTTTTTCAGAAAACGAATATCTTTTAGGAATGCGTTCCGTATCAGTCGCGTGCCCTGGCTTCCGTCGGTTTACAGGCTTACATCGGAGGACCGCCGCGGTCGCTCCAGATCGGCAGGGTCGCGAAGGTGGGGTGGACTTCCTTGAAGGCTTCGATGAGCCCGGGGTCGAACTGAGTTCCCGATCCGTCCACGATGAGCCGAATGGCCTCTTCGTGGGAAAAAGCGGGCTTGTAAATCCGACTGTTCACCAGGGCGTCGTAGACGTCCACGATGGACAAAATGCGGGCCGACAACGGAATGGCCTCCCCCGCCAGACCGTCGGGGTAGCCTTTGCCGTCGAAGCGCTCGTGATGATGGCGGCAGATATCCCGGCAGTGGTGGAGGTATTCGTCTCCTTCGTCGTGGGTCAGGAGCGTGTCGATGATGTCGCTTCCAATGGTGGTATGGGTTTTGATGATCTCGAACTCCTGGGGGTCCAGGCGTCCGGGCTTCAGGAGAATGTTGTCGGGAACGCCGATCTTGCCGATGTCGTGGATGGGAACGGCCTTCAGCAGGTTCTCGGAGTGCAGCTCGTGCAATTGGCGGGAGTAATAGGGGATGTCCAGCAACCGGTCCACCAAGGTCCTGGAGAGAATGCTCGTTCTCCTGACGTGGTGCCCGGACTCCAGGTTGCGATATTCGATGACGGTGGCCAGGGTCTCCAGCATATTTTCTTTGTTGCGGACCAATTGCCGCACTTTTTTCTCCACCGTCTCCTCCAAGTTGTCGCGGTAACGCTTGAGCTCAAGGTGGTTGTCCACCCGGGCCTTGACGACCTCCGGGTTGAAGGGTTTCGAGACGTAATCCACGGCGCCGGCCCGCAGGCCGCGGGTCTCCGTGCTCTCGATGTCCGCGGCGGTGATGAAGACCACGGGGATGTCGGCGGTGCGCGTGTTGGATTTGATCAACTCCAGCACTTCGAAGCCGTCCATTTCGGGCATCATGATGTCCAAAAGGACGATAGCCGGAAGCTCCAAAGAGTTGTAGAGAATATCGATGGCGGCAAGCCCGTCCTGGGCCTGAATCACTTCGTAGTCGTCGGAGAGAATGGCGTCGAGGATCATGCGGTTCATTTCCATGTCGTCGACAACCAGCACTTTGTCTCTTTTCTTCATATCATTTTCCCTTCCTCGAGGCCGCGAATCAAATCGGGAAGCCATCGGCGCGTTTCTTCCGTGGAAATTTCGAGCTTGTCCACGAGCGATTGATCGGCGACGCCGTTGCGCAGCGACTCCTCCAACAACTCCGTCCTGGAGACCACTTCGTTCATTGCCAGGCTTGCGGCGATGCCGTTCAACGCGTGGGCGTTCTGCACGGCGTCCTCGAAATCTTGGCGGGAAAGGGCGTCCCGTATTTTGGTGAACATATCGTTTCTCTGGTAGCTTCGAAGCAGAGTCGCGTAGAGTTTGCCGTTGCCCTTCAGGCGCTCCAGCCCCCTTTTGACGTCGATAAACGGCAGAATCGCCTGGAGGTCCAGGCCCGGCGCCGGTTTTTCGTCTCGGTCCTGCCTCGGCGCGCCTCCTCGGTCCGCGTCCGGTTTTCCCTCGTCTTTTTCTTCATTCTTTTCCCGCTGCGCGCGAGGCTTGAGATAGTGGGCCAGAGTTCGGAAAAGCTCTCGGTCGTCGATGGGCTTGGCGACATGGGCGTTCATGCCCGAGGCCAAACACTTGTCGATGTCTTCCTTCAAGGCGTCGGCCGTCATTGCGATGATGGGAATGTCCGCGGCCCGTTCCACGGCCATCCCGCGAAGGGCGCGGGTAGCCTCGTATCCGTCCATTTGGGGCATCTGCACGTCCATGAGGATCAGGTCGTAGTGGTCGGGGAGCTGCCTGAAGCGGTCGAGGGCGGAGCGGCCGTCCACGGCGAAGTCGATGCTGGCTCCCGTTTCCTCCAGCAGGTTCTTCATGATCTCACGATTGATCTCCATATCGTCGACGATCAGGAGATGGCGTCCTTTCAGCTGAAGAACCTCCGACGAATCGGCGTTTTCCTCGTTTTCCCCCGCCGGCGGAGCCTCGTGGGAGACCCCCAGCTTGACGGTGAAGGTGAAGGTGCTGCCCTTGCCCTCTTCGCTTCGAACTCCGATGGCGCCTCCCATCAGTTCGACGATGTTCTTGCAGATGACGAGCCCCAGTCCCGTGCCGCCGAATTTGCGGGAGATCCTCCCGTCGCCCTGCTCGAAAGGGGAAAAGAGCCTCGTGAGACCCTCCGGCGCGACTCCGATGCCGGAGTCCTCGACCGAAATTTCCAGGACGGCCTCGTCGCCGACGCGCTCTTTCTGCCGGGCGGAAAACGTGATGCGCCCGTTGTCCGGAGTGAATTTGACGGCGTTTGACAAAAGGTTGACGATAACCTGAGAAAGGCGCGCCTCGTCGCCGACGTACAGCTTGTCCAGGGAGTCGTCGAGCTGAAAGGTCAGCTTCTGTTTTTTCTCGCCGGCCTTCTCCTCGATCAAATTTCGAACGTTCGCCAGCATTTTTTCGAAATCGAAGGACGCGCTGGAAAGCTCCAGCTTGTGCGCCTCGATTTCGGACACGTCGAGAATGTCGTTGATGATGGCCAGCAGCTGCTTCGAGGAGATGTCGATCTTCTCGAGGCAGTCCCGTATCTTGGACTCCTCCTGAGACTGCTGCGCGATTTTCGTCATACCGATGACGGCGTTCATGGGCGTGCGAATTTCGTGGCTCATGCGGGATAGAAATTCGTTTTTTGCGTTACCTGCCTTTTGAGCGGCCTCCAGCGCGGCCTTGAGGTCCTCTTCGCGCTTGGCCAAGGAGGCCGCGGCCTCTTTGTACGTCGTGACGTTTCTTATGTGGACGGATATGCCGAAAAGATCGCCTTTTTCCACGACGGGAAACGCCGTTGCCTCGTAACACTCCGATTTATCGAGGTACTCGAGTTTCTGCGGCGCCAGCGTCGTCAAAACCCTGCCGTGAAAGTCCCGCAGGCGTTGGCGCTCGTCTGGGTCGGTTTTCAGCCACTGGAACATGCTTTCGCCTATGGCCTCCTCGCCCGTGACGCCGAAGGCTTTGGCGAAAGCGGGGTTGTAGGCTAAAAGCGTTCCGTCTTTTTCCACAAAAAAAATGATCTCGTCCGTCGCGTTGAAAACGGATTTCATGATTGCCCGTTCTTTTTCGTCATCCCGGCTGCCATGAGCTTGGGCGGCATGGGCATGGCCTATGCAAAAAATTCCCCACAACAAGAAAGCAGCGAATATCGTTCCAAACGACATACCGATCACCGTTGCCTCTCTTTTCGGTGTGGCCGCGACGGGTAATCCCTGTACTCCGACTTTTGAGGAATTATCGTCGGCCTCTTAAACAACCCACTTATTATATGCTATCATCATTGGAAATGGGGTACGGCATAAAGAGAAAGAAGACACGGAGAACCTTGCGAGGAGGAACGATGAATCATGAACGAAACGGAACTCAAACAATATGTGGATACCACAAAAGCGCTGGAGCGCATCAGGGGGAACACCAAACTTTTTAAAACGCTGCTGACTCATTTTCTCGCCACTCGAACCCAGTTCGAGCAATTGAGGAAAGAAATCGAGGCGAACGACCGCGAGGCCGCCGCCAAAAGCGTTCACGCCATCAAAGGAGTGGCGGCGAACCTCTCCATGACGGTGCTTTACGAAATCTGCCCGCCTTTCGAGGCCTTGTTGAAAACAGACGCCGACACGGCGGAAACCTTCAAGGGCTTCGAGGCCGCCTACGAAAAAACCATGGAAAGCGTAAACGCCATTTTACAGAACCCACCCGCCTGAATTTTTGTTTTTTTGATTTTTTGTTTTTTGATAACGCAAGCGCTCGACAAGGAAAATTAAGAGAAGGAAAACAGGAGGCCGGCAGGGACAGAGACCTCCTGTTGTGTGTTTGGCTTGGGCGATTGGCCCCGCCATCCGGCGAAGAGCCCTCTAGCCGGCGTGCTGACCGGCGATGGAGTCCACGGATTGGGCGAGGCGATCCTGGATCTGTTGGTACTCCAAGTTGTCCGTTTTTTTTCGGAGCCATTCTATCAGCTCGCCGTGATGTTTGTACGTGAAACGCTCCAGCTCGTCCAAAATTTTTTCCATCTGGTTCATGTCGTATCTCCTGCACTGCTCCAGCATGTCGTTCAACAGACGAAGGTCGGGGTGGTCTCGTGTTTCGCTTTTTCCTGTTTTGTTTTTTCTCTGGTCCAGCCGCTTTTTGTTCAACAGAGCGCGAATGTCCGCGACGAGTTTTTCGGCGGCGCGGACAAAGGTGTCGTTGTGCCCGGCGATGACGGCGTGATCCCCGCGTTTCGCCGCATTTTCGAGAAATTCGGCCATTTTCCCCACCTTGCCTGCGCATATGCCCAAGCTCGACCCTTTAATTCCATGTACCGTGACAAAGTATTCTTTCAATGCATTCTCGCCCGGGAGTTTCCCGTTCATGTTCCCGATCTTCTCCAGCAGCGGGAGGGTGTGTTTCGAGTAGGCGTCGAGGACTCGAAGGTAAGCCGCTTCGCTCCCGAAGACCGCAACCCCGCCGTTGGCGTCGAGCCCCTCCACCTTCCAGTTCACCCGGGGAACCGCGGCAGAGGGCGCCGGTTCGGGCGTGTCGGCGGCCTCGGTGGGGTGCTTGTCCCGTATCCACTTGTGCAAAAGCTCGTCGAGCCTCATGACGTCTATCGGTTTCGAGATGAAATCCTGAAATCCGTGGGACAAAAACATCTCTTCGTTCCCCAGGAGGGCGTTGGCGGTCAGCGCGATGATGGGCACATTCCGCGCGTACTCCGTGCCGATTTCCCCGCGAATGAGGCGGACCGTTTCCAACCCGTCCATTTCCGGCATCATGTGATCCATGAATATGACGTCGTACCGTACTTTGGCCTCGCGGACCGCGTCCAAGGTCTGACGGCCGCCGGCCAGGCAGTGTATCGTCAGCCCGTAGGGCGCCATGAGGGCTTGGGCGACGTCGAGATTGGTCTGCACGTCGTCCACGATCAATACCTTCCCATAAGGCATGGGCGTGTGGACGAGGGCCTTTGCCCGGTGGTTCTCGTCGATGCGGTACGTTTTCAAATTTCGGCTCACTTCGATTCCGATAGGATCGGGGGCCGCTATTTGCTGATCGATTTCGACGGTAAAAGTCGAGCCCTTCCCGTACTCGCTTTCGGCCTCGATGGTTCCGCTCATGAGCTCGA
>JAISWV010000357.1 GCA_031270755.1 Synergistaceae bacterium | reverse complement strand
AATTGGGATCGACCTTCTCGGCCAGGGGTTTCAGCCCCGTAAGGCGAGAGTCGTTGACGTAGTTGGATTTGGCGGTGTCGAGCTGCTTTTGGATCTTGTCTCTCGCGTTTTTGACCGCGTTCAGATCGGAATCGAGTTCCCTGTACTGATAGGTGCGCATCGCCAAATACATACCCTGAATGTCTCTATCGATAGTAGTGTTTAGCAGCATTGTAGGAACGTTGTTTTGTGCCAGAAAAACATTCCCCGCCTTGACTCTTTCGATTCTCGCCCAGCCCCAGCCGACAGCGCCCGCAAAGATGAGCAACAACAAACCGAAACCAGACAACAATTTTCCACGAATTTTGAGATTCTTCCACATTTCTCGTGCAGCCTCCTTAAACAAATTGCGTTGCTGTTCGACTCGACATGATATCAATATAAAAAACCCCGTACTAGGGTTTTTGTGCGCAAATCTCCGTGAGGAAAGCCCTACCCTCTTGAAGATTTTTGAACATTCTGTCCCAAAAGGAATGCCTTTGTAGTAGAATAGCTGTCACGTTACAATTCATTCTCATGTGGGGAGGATACGATAGTCATGAAAAACATGAAAAATTTAGGAAGAATTTTGTTGTCGGTCGCGGTGTTGTTGTGTGTGTCGGGGTGGGCTTGGGGAGCGGAAGAGCCCATACGTATCGGGTACCTTGCGGCCATTACCGGAGACGGTTCTGTTTGGGGGCAGGCAGAACGAGCTGGAGCCACGTTTTGTGTCAAAAATATCAACGAGAGAGGCGGGATTTTGGGCAGGCCGGTGGAGCTGATTTGCTACGACACCAAAGGAAAGCCTGAAGACGCGGTCAATGCGGTGAGACGCATGATCTTCGAGGACAAAGTCGTTGCCATTGGAGGCAGCAACTACAGCAGCATCCAACTGGCCATAGCTTCCATTGCCGACAAGAATCAGATTCCCGTGGTCGCCACAGCAGCCACCAATCCGGCGGTGACGGTCGACCCCGATACGGGAAAGATACGTCCTTATATGTTTCGTATCGCTTACACCGACCCCTACCAAGGCAAGGTCATCGCGGACTATTTGGTCGAGAAGTGCGGAGCGAAAAAAATAGCCGTCCTCGGCGACATCGGTGACGCGTACTCCGAGGGACTGACGGAATTCATCCAGAAGCGGGCGGAAGAACTGAAAGTGGAGCACAAATTTTGGGCTTTCCGCGGAGGCGACGTGGATTTCCGCGCACAGTTGACGGAGGCGAAGAATTGGGGCGCCGAAGCCGTGGCTATGACCATGCTTTACAAGGAGATGGGGCTCGTCATCAAGCAGGCGGTGGAGTCCGGCTGGAAGCCGTATTTTATGGGAGGAGACGGCGTGAGCCCCAATATTTTCGAGATCGCGGGCAACGACGCAATGGAGGGGAGTTTTTGGATTCAAGCCATGAGCTACACCGACCCCAAGGTTTTGGAGCTCAACGAGAAGTATGAAAAAGAGTTCGGAGAAAAGGCGACTGAGCCCACGAACCTCGTGGCAGCCTACGACGTCGTGCTGTTCATCGAGAATGCCATCACCCGCGCCGGCAAGGCGGAAGGGCCGGCAATCCGCGACGCCATGGAAAAAACCAAGGGACTTAAGGTGACGCACTTCACCTGGACGGTGGACGAGGCTACCCACAATCCGCTGAACAAGCCGGCCGCCGTCCACAGAGGGACAGACGGAAAACTTATCTTCACGGAGTATTGGGCGCCTCAGGACGCAACCCGTCAATAAGAGCGTGTTTTACGCGATCCGCCGGCCATATCCGGCGGATCGTCGAATCGGGAGGTTGATCGCTTGGACAATATCGTGATCGTCGACTGCGGATCGCAGTTTACCCAGTTGATCGCGCGGCGCGTACGCGAGATGAGAATTCACAGCACGGTCCTGCCGTGGGATGTATCGGTGGAGCGCGTCCGAGAAAGCGCTCCGTCGGGCGTGATTGTCTCTGGAGGCCCCGACAGTGTCAACGACGAAGGAGCCATCGCCGTTCAAAGAGAGATTCTGGACCTGGGAGTTCCTGTCCTGGGCGTCTGCTACGGAATGCAGCTTTTGGCCAAATACTTGGGCGGGCAGGTCGTCAGCGGCGAAAAACCCGAGTACGGCACGACGCCTATCAAAAGAGAAGGAGAGTCCAGGCTGTTCAAGGAAATTCCAGAGTCTTTCGACGTTTTGATGAGCCACGGAGACCGAGTGAAGCAGGTTCCTCCCGAATTTCGCGCCATCGCCAACACGAAGCATGGTGTGATCGCGGCGATGGAAAGCGATGACGGCCGTTTTTTCGGGCTCCAATTTCATCCGGAGGTAGGGCACACACAACACGGGTCCCTGATTTTGAGACATTTTCTGTTCGACGTCTGCGGCTGCAAGGGCGACTGGGACCTGGGAAACTGGATAGACCGCTCCGTGGGGGAGATCCGTGACCGAGTGGGAAAAGGACACGTGGTCTGCGGCCTGTCGGGTGGAGTGGACTCCAGTGTGGCCGCCGCTCTGGTCCACAAAGCGGTGGGCAGACAACTGGAGTGTATTTTCGTCGATCACGGTCTGATGCGCCTGAACGAAGCGCGCCAAGTTCTGGAGTCCTACGAAGGGTTGGGTTTGTCCGTGCGCCATGTGGACGCCTCCGAACTTTTTCTGGGGCGTCTTGCGGGCGTCACCGATCCCGAGAGCAAGCGCAAAATCATCGGAGAGCTTTTCATCAAGGTTTTCGACGAAGAATCGAACAAAATCGGAGAGGTCGAGTGGCTTTTGCAGGGGACGATCTACCCCGACGTGATCGAAAGCGGCAGCAAAAAGGGCTCGGCGGTCATCAAATCGCACCACAACGTAGGCGGCCTTCCGGAGCATATGAAATTGAAGCTGCTGGAGCCCCTGCGCGACCTGTTCAAGGACGAGGTACGGGAGATAGGGCGCCGGTTGGGGGTTCCCGCCGAGATTGTGGATCGCCATCCCTTCCCGGGGCCGGGGTTGGCCATTCGCTGTTTGGGCGAAATCACGAGAGAGCGCCTGGACGTTTTGCGGGCCGCGGACGCCGTTTTCAAGGAAGAGCTTGTACGGGCAGGGCTTTACGACAGCATCTGGCAGTCGTTTTGCGTTCTCCTGCCGGTGAAGACGGTTGGCGTGATGGGCGACGGGCGCACCTACAGCGAGGTGCTGGCGTTGCGCGCCGTCAACTCCGCGGACGCCATGACCGCCAATTGGACGCGGCTTCCCGCGGATGTGCTCGACGTCGTCTCGAAGCGAATCTGCAACGAGGTGCGCGGCATCAATCGCGTCGTCCTGGACGTGACCTCCAAGCCTCCCGCGACAATAGAGTGGGAATGACATTTGAATTTTTTATGGAGGATGCAGGATGCCGGATCAAGTCGATACGAGTGTGAGAATGCCGCACACATTACTAAATAGGCTGCAGAAACTGGCAAATGCGCGCAAGCATACTCCTCATGCACTCATGCTGCAAGCCATAGAATCGTTCGTCAGTCACGAAGAGAGACGGGAAGCCTTTCGGCAGGCGGGGATACAGGCACATGAAGATTATTTGCGAACCGGCCTGCATTTGGACAACGAAGAAACTAAAGCGTGGCTTGCTGAACTTGCCGCAGGAAATGACGTTCCTCCGCCGTCATGCCACATATAGTGATATGGTCACCCCAGGCGATCGATGACATACATACACCGAGCTAATTTCTTGCTTCTAAAAGTCTTGACGCGGCGCAAGCGGCCGCTAAAGTTCTATTGCAACAAGCGGAAATTTTAGAAACGTATCCAGAAGCTGGCAGACCAGCAGGCGATCTTGAACCAGAACACAGGGAACGTATTGTGCCATTTGGGGCCTCTGGTTATGTGTTACTTTATGAAATAATAGATAACACTGTTGTCGTTCTCGCTGTTCGCCATCAAAAAGAAGTGGGATACTGATGTGGCGCATGCTCTTGATAACGGAAAGGAGGGAAAACGGTGAAGTTCGACGAAAACTTGGCACAGCTGGACGAGATTTTGAGACGGCTGGAAGAAGGCAAGCTGCCCTTGGATGATGCGCTTTCGCTTTCGATGTTCGAACAGGGAGTGGCCTTGATACGGGAGAGCCGGAAATTTTTGAACGAGACCAAGCAGAAGGTGACCTTGCTGACTCAGGGAGGGGGTGTAGATATAGAATTTGGGTATTTCTAAAATCATCATCAAGTGATATATTGACAGTATGAAAGAGGAGATCAATATATGAATGATGAAAAAAGAGATTTGACAACTGTTCCGATTGTGGCATCGATTCCGAAAGTGGAAAGCAGAGCGAGAGAAAATAGGAGTAAAAATATCGATGACGGTTCTGGAAGCGCAAATGACGCCAATCCGGAAGCGAGTAAAAGTTTTGCTTGA
>JAISWV010000327.1 GCA_031270755.1 Synergistaceae bacterium | reverse complement strand
AACAAGATCCAGATCCGTCAGGCAATCGAACAAATCTTCAAAGTGAAAGTATTGAGCGTCAATACGATGAACGTTCCCTCGAAGCCCAAGCGTATGGGAGCTTTTCTCGGTAAGACGCGTTCCTGGAAGAAGGCTATTGTGGCTTTGCCCGAAGGGGAGCGCATCGAGTTCTTCGAGGGCGCCAGTGTTTAGAAAGGGGTAAATCGAATCATGTCGATCAAACAGTTTAAACCCTATACCCCAGGCCGCAGGCAGATGACCATCCAGGGTCGTGAGGACATCACCGCCGAAAAGCCGGAGCGTTCGCTGACGGTGGAGCTGCGTAAAAGCGGCGGGCGAAACAATACAGGGCGTATCACGATGCGTCATATCGGCGGAGGGCATAGAAGAGCTTATCGTATCATCGACTTTCGGCGCAATAAATTGGGGGTCCCCGGCAAAGTCGCGACAATCGAGTACGACCCCAACCGCAATGCCCGCATTGCCCTCATTCATTATGCCGATGGGGAGAAACGCTACATCATTCTCCCGAAAGGCCTCAAAGTGGGGGATACGATCGTCGCGGGACCGGAGGCGGATATCACCCCGGGCAACGCCTTGAAGCTGAAAGATATGCCGGTGGGCACCATCGTTCACAACCTCGAATTGGAGCCCGGACGCGGGGGCAAACTGGTGCGCGCGGCGGGAACTTCGGCGCAGCTGATGGCAAAAGAGGGGAAGTACGCTTATCTCCGTATGCCCAGCGGCGAGCTCCGGTTGATTTTGCAAGAGTGCACAGCTACTGTGGGGCAGGTCGGGAATGAAGATTACGAGAACGTTTCTCTGGGCAAGGCAGGGAAGACTCGCTATCTCGGACGCCGCTCTTCGGTACGAGGTATGGTCATGAACCCCGTGGACCACCCGATGGGTGGAGGCGAGGGACGGAGCAAAGGGAACAAGCATCCTCTTTCCCCCTGGGGCACACCGGCCAAAGGTTATCGTACGCGCAAGAACAAGCCTTCCGACAGGCTCATCGTTCGCCGCCGTTACGACAAGTAAACGCGAGGAGGGACTTTTAGAAGATGGCTCGTTCTGCGAAGAAAGGACCTTATATAGAACAGCGTCTCTTGGCCAGAGTCGAGGAGATGAACACGTCGGGAAGCAAGAAAGTCTTGAAAACCTGGTCACGCCGCTCCACTGTGGTGCCTCAGATGATCGGCCACACGATTGCCGTCCACAACGGGCGCATACACCTTCCGGTGTATATCAGCGAGAACATGGTGGGGCACAAGTTGGGTGAATTTGCCCAGACCCGGAAGTTTGGGCATCATGCGGGGCAAGAACGCTCCACTAAAGGAAAGTAAAAGGAGCGGGGACGAATGGAAGCTGTCGTTAAAAACCAGGCGAAAGCTATGGTCCGTCAGGTAAGGGTTTCTCCGACCAAAGTCAGACAGGTTCTCGCTCTTATTCGAGGAAAAAAAGCGGAGGAGGCTATGACGGTTTTACGTTTTAGCCCCCAGAAGGCAGCTCGTGTCGTGTTCAAAGTTTTGCAGAGTGCAATAGCGAACGCCGAGCATAATTATGGGATGGATACGGATAAGCTGTTTGTACTGACGGCCTGGGCCGATCAAGGACCCTCTATGAAGCGTTTTCGCCCTGCTTCTATGGGAAGGGCGCATCCGTACGTGCATCACACATCCCATGTGACTGTAACGGTCGCGGAACGTTAGGAGGTTCTGATTCGTGGGGCAGAAAGTACATCCCGTGGGGTATAGATTAGGGGTCACGACGGAGTGGGAGTCCAAGTGGTATTCCAATTCCAAGGACTACGCCAAAAAGCTGCATGAAGATCTCAAACTTCGTGAGTGGATCATGAAAAAATGGGAAGGGGCCGGGATTTCCCGCGTCGAAATCGAACGTGTGGGTGACGTTGTGCGCTTCACGATCTGGACGGCTCGGCCCGGACTCGTCATTGGGCGTGGGGGAACGGAAATCCAGGTGATCAAGGACGAGCTTCGGAAATTCACCGGCGGCAAGGTCATGATCAACGTGCAGGAGATAAAAAACCCCGACGTGGTGGCCCAGTTGGTGGCGGAGAGTATCGCGTCGTCGCTGGAGCGCCGCATTTCCTTTCGGCGCGCGATGAAGCAAGCCATATTCCGCGCGACGAAAGCCGGAGCCAAAGGCATAAAAGCTCAGGTGGCGGGCCGCCTTGGAGGCGCTGAGATCGCGCGGACCGAATGGTACAACGAAGGGCGTTTGCCTCTCTCCACCATCCGAGCGGACATCGACTATGGTTTCGCGGAAGCCGTCACCATGTACGGCGTTATCGGATGCAAAATATGGATATACCGCGATCGAGAGAACGAACGCCCCGTGCAGCAGCGTTCGAAAAGAGACCGAGGGGGTAGGTAGACATGCTTATGCCCAGCAGAGTCAAGTACAGGAAATCACATCGCAGCCCGCTGCGCGGAATTTCCAAAGGAGGCGTCAGCGTAGCCTTCGGGGAATGGGGACTTCAGGCGCAGGAAAACGCGTGGATCACCGCCCGCCAAATCGAGGCGACCCGAGTGGCGATTTCCAGAAAAATGAAAAAGGGCGGTAAGATTTGGATTCGTATTTTCCCTGACAGACCCTATACAAAAAAACCTCTGGAAACGCGTATGGGCAAAGGGAAAGGGGCCCCGGAATACTGGGTGGCCGCGGTGAAGCGCGGCCGTGTGATGTTCGAGGTGGCCGGAGTTCCTAAAGATGTTGTGGAACAAGCTTTTCGTACTGCTTCCCACAAATTGCCGATCAAGGTGAAAATTGTGGCGCGAGAAGGTAGGGGTGGTGAACGGTAATGGACGCGACGAAACTGCGGGAGCTTGGAGTGGACGAACTCCAGGAAAAGTACCGCCAGTATAAAGAAGAGCTTTTCAATCTTCGTTTTCAGAATGCCATAGGACAGCTTAAAAATACAAGCCGTATTAAAGACGTCCGTAAAACAATCGCCAGAGTGCTGACCATTGCCAGCGAGAAGACCCGCGCGATGGAAGACTCGGCTGCTAGGAGGTAGGCCATCCATGGAAACCGCGACGAAAGCGGATACGAGTCCTTCCCACAGAAAAGTGCGCGTGGGGATCGTAGTCAGCAACAAAATGGACAAGACAGTGGTGGTCAAGGTGAGCCGTCATGCCGAACACCCTCTATACGGCAAACGCGTCATCAAAGCCAAAAAATATGTGGCGCACGACGAGGAGAACGTCTGCCGCGTGGGGGATCAGATTCGGATACGCGAGACGCGGCCATTGAGCAAGACGAAACGGTGGGAACTTTTGGCAATCGTGCAAAGGGCGCCTGTCTTCGATTCTGATACACCCGGGGAGGAGCAGTCATGATTCAGTTGACGACAGTGCTCAACGTGGCGGACAACTCCGGAGCCCGGAAACTTTTTTGCATACAGGTCATGGGCGGCAGCAAACGCAAATGGGGGACGATCGGAGATATCATCGTCGCCTCTGTGCGGGAGGCCATTCCCAACAGCAACATTGCCAAAGGGTCCGTGGTAAAGGCCGTTATCGTTCGCACAAAAAAAGAGATACGGCGCCAAGATGGTTCGTATGTCCGCTTCGACGACAACGCGGCGGTCATTATCGACAATAACGGCGAACCCAAGGGAACGAGAATCTTTGGCCCCGTGGGCCGGGAGCTGCGCGCCAAGAAATACATGCGCATCCTTTCCCTGGCGCCTGAAGTGGTTTAGGGGGCACGGCCGTCATGTCTATGAGAATAAAGAAAAACGACCGGGTCCGTATCATTTCCGGCAAGGATAAAGGTAAGGAAGGCAAGATTCTGCGCCATATTCCCGCAAAGGATATGATCGTGGTAGAGGGGGTCAACATGGTTTCCCGCCATACGAAAGCGAGCCAAAAGAACCC
>JAISWV010000286.1 GCA_031270755.1 Synergistaceae bacterium | reverse complement strand
GAGCGCCCTTTTTCTGTATAATAAGCTCATCGAAAATTAAAAGGGCCCTGTTGTAACGGGTGTCCTTGTCGCGGCGAGGATGCACGCCATTCCCGGGGGGCCTTTCGCCCAGGACCTGTCCATGATCCGCCATATCTCGAACCGGGTGGGCGTCATGTACCTGGGCAGAATCGTGTTGAGCGGAGACGTCCCGAGCCCCATCGACCCTCCGTCGGGCTGTGCCTTTAGGACCCGGTGCGGGCGGGCGTCGGGCCGATGCGCGCGAGAAGCTCCGGGGTTGTTGGAAAAGGGGACAGGCGGGAGGAGTCATGGAGTCGCCTGCTGGCTTTACGGATGACATTCGCGCATATTCTTCTGTTTGGAACTCTTCCGCTGGCTTTCGTATTTTTCGATGATCTTCACCAATTTCTCCACGCCGGCGTCCTCACCGCCGTTATTGTCCAGAACAACGTCGGCAATCGCTTCATAGTCCGGGCAGTTCTCCGCGTACTGGGTGACCGCGAACTCCCGCATGTTGATGGTCTCGTGGGTTTCCGTGTGCTCCAGGATCAAACTGGGGCGTTTGTTTTCACGCATATCGGCGATGATGACGTCTGGATCTCTTTCGATATAAACGATAATGCCCATCTTCTTCAGAATGTAGGCGTTGAACGCTCCTAAAGGCGTTCCGGAGCCTGTGGCAATGACCGATCGTTGGGCGTTGCGAGCCAACTCCACCACCACGTTCTCCTCTTCCTCGGTAAACGCCGCGGCGAAAGCCATGCTCATGGGCACAAATCGTCTTTTTCCCTCCGCTCTCTCCCTCGCGAGGACGTCGGTATCGTAAAAATCCACGCCGAGAATTTCGGCCGCTCTGCGCCCCAGCGTCGATTTCCCGCAGTTCGGCAGGCCAATCAAAATATAGTTGTCCACAGCGTCCTCCCCATAACTGAAACACAGTAACCGTTCAATCGAAGTGAGTTTTGTCGGTCGCTCAGTTTCTTTACCAACGTGCTCCGCCCCCCTGAGCTTGAACGTTTACGAAGCGCGCTCTCTGAGAATCGTTCCGCCCCCTACGACCCGGTCTTCGTCGTAAAGGACCACCGCCTGCCCGGCGGCCACAGCGCGCTGGGGTTCGTCGAACTCCACCCGCATCTCGTCCTCCGCGACTCGCTCCACCGTGGCCCACTGTTCGGCCTGTCTGTAACGGGTCCTGGCCCGGACTCTCAGCGCCGACCCGGGGGGAACGCCGATCCAGTTCAGCGAGTGGGCGAAGAGTGTCTTGGAGTACAAAAAACGATCCTCTCCCAGCGTCACCGTGTTCGTCTCCGGGTCCTTGCCGCAAACATAAAGAGGGCGGGCAAAAGCAATGCCCAACCCCTTCCGCTGTCCGACGGTGTAGCGGACAAGCCCCTTGTGCCGCCCCAGAACGCGGCCCTCCGGGTCCAGGAAATTTCCCTCCTCGGAGGGCCTGCCCCGGTAGCGCTCGATGAAGTCCGCGTAACCGCAGCCTTTCTCTTCCCCTGCCCCCGAGACGAAACAAACATCCTGGCTCTCCCGTTTTCGGGCGTTGAGGAACCCCTGGGCCGAGGCGATCTCCCGTACTTCCTTTTTCCGGAGCTCTCCCAGGGGAAACAGGGTATGGGCCAGTTGGTCTTGGGTCATGGAGTAGAGAAAATAGCTCTGGTCCTTGGCGTCGTCCAGAGCTTTCAACAAAAGGTACCGGCCTTTGGCGCCGTCTTTCTGGATTCGGGCGTAGTGCCCCGTCGCCAGGAAGGAATACTCCAGCTCCCTGGCCCGGAGGAGCAGCCTTTCAAACTTGATGTAACGGTTGCAGTCGACGCAGGGATTGGGGGTGAGGCCATTTTCATAGGCCTCCGCGAATCTTCGGATCACCTGTTCGATGAAGTCCCCCGAAAAGTTGAAAACATAGTGGGGGATCCCCAGGCGGTAGGCCACGCCGCGGGCGTCGTCCGTGTCTTTCAGCGAACAACAGGTATCGTCCCGGGCGATCCCTACGTCCTCATTGGAGAACAGCTTCATGGTGACGCCCACGCAGCCGAACCCGCGCTCTTTCATCAAAAAAGCGGCGACGGAACTATCCACCCCGCCGCTCATGGCAATCATCGCGTTTCGTTTCATTTCCCCGCAACACACTTTACGACACACTCTCCCGTCGATGGACCGCGCCTCTCTTTCTATTATTATACTCGCGAGGGGAGAGATTTGCCGGAAAGCAAAAACTCCTTCTTCACGGCATTCCAATCGCTTGGTAAATGTTTTGGGCCGTGAGTATAAAACATTACCGTGAAAACCCCCCTCCAGCCCTCCTAACTAAAGGCACAACACATCGAATTTCGGCCCTTTCGCTATTTTCTTTCCCGGTATTTTTTTGTACACTGAAATCATTATAATAGTGATGTTCAAACGAGACAAAAACGCTACGAAACCGCAAAGTCAAAATGAAGGAAAGCGATATGTCGATGCCGGGTCAAACGTCAGGAATCTTGCATAAAAGTTCGGAAAATCTCGGCCTGGTCGAGAGCCTAGAGGAGAGCTGAGAATGGGCAAACTCCAAACGCCGCCGCGCGTATCTCGAATCTTTCTATTCTGGGTGGTCGTTTTCGTATGGCTTTTGCTCTCGGGCAACTGGAAGCTCGCTCTTGCCGGAGTCGCAGTGTACTTTGTCTCCAATTACATTTTGGCGCTTTGTGTTCTTACGCCCCTGTTTTTCAGCAAGTATTTCACAGAAGAAAATCCTTTATCCCAGGAAAACGACGAACCACGCGTCATGTTTCGACTATTCCTGGCATTTCTCGTTTTTTTGACTTATGTGTGGGCCTTGTTTGCGCTGTGGGGATATTGCATTTTGAGATATACCACGGAATCCAGCGCGCCCGTCGCGGCTGCCTTGTGGGGAATGCTCCTCGTAATAGCGCCCCTCAGAGGGCTAAACTCCCACATTATATTTCCTGAAAATCTCGTCGCTTACATACGCTTCGTGGAATTCTTTACCAGCGCTGAATTCATCATCGCGTTTATCTCGATAAAGGGCTTCGGAAGCTTTGCTGGTCCCATAATATGGACATACTCCATCGGCTGGATTTTGGGAGTTTTAGGCACGGTCATTTTTGTGATGATGATGAATCGCGAGCTTGACGACGAACCCGAAAATGAAAGCCAATTCGAGAACAGGCCCAAAATAAAGCGAGATTTCGAGGGGCTGGGAGGCTTCGAAGAAGAAGTAATAGAGCGAGATTTTGAAGAATCGGATCTGGATTTCGCAGATCTGAATGCCGAAGATCGGGATATCGAAGAACACGAGGCGGACTATTTCGGCATAAAAATGTACTGGACCCAAACTGTGCCGCGCACACGCGGCTCTAAGCGCAGCCGAGGGTTTGGCATGGGTTCGTCATGAAGCTGCAGTCCATGCGTTTGGTCAACTATCTGTGCTTCCGGGATCTGTCCGTGGATTTTACCGAGGACTTCAACGTCGTCGTAGGTATCAACGGCGTGGGCAAAACCTCGCTTCTGGAAGGTGCCGCCGAACACCTGGCATCCCGCGCGGCGCTCCTGGATGTCGGAAGCGACCCCGACGCCCTCGTCAACGGAGGCAGCAACCGCGCCCGACTGGAGATGCAGTCTCACGGCAATCGCCACCGGTTCGAAAGGCAGTACCCCGTGATCCTGACGGCGTGTTTCCAAAACGAATCGGAACCCGCTTTTACGTCCGTTATCGAGAAAAAAACGGCACTGACCCCCGCGACGGCAAATTTAACGACAGAAACGGCCCAAGAAGGCCGGGCCTCGCCGGAGGGGCGAAGCGGCACGGCAGAATTGACGCTTTTTTATCGAGCGAGCCGCCATTGGGACGTTCTTGCGGAATACGACAAGACCCGGGTTGCCGCGCGAAAAACCTCGGTGCTCGACGCCTTCGACGACTGGTGGAACGCTTCCGCCGACTCCAGCGCCTGGCAGGAGTGGGTCATCGTCAAAACCTTCGAGCGCCTGGAGGCCTTCGCGGAGTCGGGAATGTCCGCCGACACCGGTGTCCGTCAAGGGGACGAACGTCCGCGGGACGAACTGGACCTGGTGAACGACGCTCTGGCCTCGGTGCTGGCGGAAGTCCGCGGGTTGCGTTACGACGTCCGCCAAAAAGCCGTCTTGGTGGACTGGAAGGAGGTGGACGGAGCGATCCCCGATCCCACGCCCTTCGAGACCCTCAGCGACGGTCAGCGCGTGGTCGTCGGGCTCGTCTCGGACATCACGCGCCGCATATGCGTCCTGAACCCTCAGATGGGCGACGGCGTGGTCACGCAGACTTCATCTCAGAGATCGCCGGGGCCAAGGCTTTGCTGAAGCGGAAAGAGGTCTTGGGGCGATGATCTTCGTTTCCAAGGGACGGGAACCTGTGTGGTTCGGCCAATGGAAAAAAGGAACGCGCTTCGGCCGGGAGCCCGTCTACTTTGAACGGAGATATCGCTTCCGCCGGCAAAGACGACAAAAGGGCCGCTTATATGATCCGGCTCCTGAAGCTGGACGACGGCTCTCTGCGTATCCAACGGCGGGAGGCGCTCGGCGCGGTTTTCACCCCGGACTTCCTCGAAACCGCGACGGATGAGGAGTTGAAACGGCTGAAAGACGTCTATGCGCTCCGCGACGGGCGGGGCATGAGGGACAGCTTCGGGCACGTGCTCGTTCGCTATATCGACCAGCTTTTGATTCCGCGAAAAGCCGATACGAAAGGGGTATGATCAGACCATGAAATTTTTGCTGCTTACGACGGGGGGCACGATCGCGTCCGTGGCCTCGGCACAGGGGTTTGTCCCTGCCTTGTCCGGAGAGAAACTGCTGGCGGCGTGCCCTCTCTTGATGGGTTTCGAGCACGACTTGGAGATCGTGGACGTGTTCTCCAAGGACAGCTCCAACGTGCACCCGCAGGATTGGCTGACTCTCGCGGAAAGCATCCGCAAGGCGGGCATCCGCGGGGCGGGGGACTGCGACGCCGTCGTGGCGCTGCACGGAACGGACACCTTGGCGTGGACCTCCTCGGCGCTCTCCTACCTGCTGTACGACGTCACAACCCCCGTGGTGCTCACGGGCTCCATGCTTCCGCCGGGGGCGCCCGGCAGCGACGCGTCGGAGAACATCTACGCAGCGTTCCAGTTCGCCCTGCAGCTTGCCCTCTACACACGCGGGGGCGTGGCCGTCGCCTTTGCCGACACGCTGATCCACGGCCCCAGGGTCACGAAGATCGACAGCCGCCGCAAAAAAGCCTTCGTCAGCGTGGACTATCCTCTGCTGGGCGAAATGAAGGACAAGGGCGGGCATAAAGTCGCGTGGCTGACGCCTCACAGCCCGAAATTTTCCGGCCGGCGCTTGTGGGACGTCCCGGCCTTCGAGACCGACATCGCTTTGGTCCCCATTTTCCCGGGCATGAAAGCCTCGAGCCTGGACGCGATTATCGCATCAGCCAAGGCCGTAGTTTTGGAGGGCTATGGACTCGGGGGCGTTCCTTATATGCACGAGAACCTTTTGGAGCCCATAGGGCGGGGAATCGCCTCGGGCGTGCCCATTGTTTTGCGGACTCAGTCGCCCTTCGGGGGGACGGACCCCTCGATTTACGAGGTGGGACGGAAGGCCCTGGACTTGGGGGTTCTGTCCGCGGGGGACATGACGCGGGAGGCTCTGATGGTCAAGTTGATGCTCCTCCTCCCTCTTTTCCATGGGAAGGAGCTGGCGGAACATCTGGGGACGGCTTTCTGCGACGAGGTCGCGTAGGCAGCGGAAATAAACTGGAAAGGTTGGATATAATACATGGCCAGGAAACGCGCGGAGAGCCGGACAAGATATTTTATCAGAGGTGTCTCCGCAAAACGTGGCTGGAATGTCAACCACGTTCAGCGGGGCGGCGATTTCCTGGAAGAACAGGAAATTGCCGATTACTTTCCGCAAATCGGCCTTGGATTGGATAAACCGGACTTTTTAGTGTGCCGATATTCCGAGCCGGTTATGGTCGTCGAAGCCAAAAACGACTTCAAGAAAATTCATGAAGCGATCACCGAAGCGACGCAATATGCCGACAGAATAAACACGGCCGGAAAGTTTTCGGTCAAAATCGCAGTCGGTGTTGCGGGCGAAGACGATAACGGGTATCGGGTCGAGGTGAAGTATCTAAACGAAACCCTTTGGCAGGCTTTGAAATCACATGGATACGAACTTACGACCATACCGTCTCCGCGGGAAGCCGAGTTGGCTTTGCTTGCGAACGATGCCACTACGTCGGTTTCGCCTCCGAGCATTTCCGAATATATCGACAGCGCTATCGAGTTGTCCTCAATCTTGAGAAGCGCAAAAATTGAAGCCCCGCTGCGCCCTAAAGTGCTTGGAGCGATAATAACGGCTCTGTATCGAGGAAAAATTGATTTAGCGGAAGAAAATGCGCTGTCGTCGGTCAATGAATTGGTATCTGCCGCGATAATGGAGAATATCGACTTTGACGAAAATAAGAAGAGAAGACTTAAAGATGCCTTGTACTTGACAATTAACGATTATGAACGGCTGTCGCCAAAAATCCGGAGAGTCGTTTCCATACTTGAAAAACAGAATATCCGGTCGATACTGCAAACGGATACCGACTTCCGTTGATTGCTTTACGAAGCGT
>JAISWV010000244.1 GCA_031270755.1 Synergistaceae bacterium | reverse complement strand
GGATCGATGAATTCGTACGCGCGGCTTTGCAGCGAGCTGTTTCAGTCGGCCCAAAAGTCCGATCATTTCAAGGATCTGCAAATCTACTACTTCCACAATTGCCCGTATGAGCGCCTGTATACGGAGCCCAGCTGCAGAATCGGATTCGACGTCGAAACGAATTGGGCGCTGAAAAATCTGAGCGGCGAGTACAAAGCCATATTTGTCGGCGACGCCAACATGGCGCCCAGCGAACTTTTGATCGAAGGCGGAAGCATCGCGCACTATCACTACAACGAGCGCCCCGGGCTGGCGTGGCTGCACGACCTGAAGAAGAAATTCAACTCCAGCGTGTGGCTCAATCCCCTTCCGCAAAGATACTGGAGTTACAGTTTTACAACGACCACGATCGACATCGTGCGCGGTGTCTTTCCGATGTTTGAGCTGACGCTTGACGGAATCGACGCTGCCATCGAACAACTGCTGAAAAAAAGGTAAACGTTCTCCACTTTAACATATTGTTATAACTGTTTTACATGCATAAAATTAGGTGTAATTTTTTGCCACGAAAATCCATGTTAAATTGACAGCAGTGATAGTTACACCTCTTTTGCTCTCATAAGTTCTTGAAGTTGTTTCTGGTCAAGAAGAAAATCATACGATTTTCGTGTTTGGGCTTCATCCATATCAGATAACGACGGACGCGCAATGCGCGCCCCTACGCCGTATCGGCGCGGTGACTCTTTCATGCAGCCACGTCCTTTATTTTGCAGCATATCATAAAAGCCCATCTCGTTTTCAGTGTATTCGAAAAACCGCGGCAGCCCGAGATTCAGTCTTCGGGCTGCCGCTTTTCTTTTCTGCCGTTCTGCCCGCCGATGCGGTCGCCTATATGAAGAGGGGCGCCAGCACCAACGCCACTACCGTCATGAGCTTTATCAAGATATTCAGGCTGGGGCCGGAGGTGTCCTTGAAGGGATCGCCCACGGTGTCGCCCACAACCGCCGCCGCATGGTTGACCGTTCCTTTGCCGCCAAAGTTGCCCTCTTCGATGTATTTTTTGGCGTTGTCCCAAGCGCCGCCGGAATTGGCCATGAAAAGCGCCAGCATGACGCCCGTGACGATCGCACCGCCCAAGAGACCACCCAGCGCCGCCTTGCCGAGAACGAGGCCCACGAGAAGCGGGCATACCAACGCCAAAATGCCGGGAATCACCATTTCTTTGAGGGCCGCGTTGGTGGAAATACTCACGCATTTTTCGTAGTCGGGCTTGCTCGTCCCTTCCATGATGCCCGCCACTTCATGGAATTGACGGCGGACCTCCTCGATCATGGCCTGGGCCGCGCGTCCCACGGCCTCGATGGAAAGCGCGCAGAACACGAAGGGCAGCATTCCGCCCAACAATAGGCCCACAATGACGCCCGGGTTCATGATATCGATGGCCGAGAGCTCGGCGGCCTGGGCGTAAGCGATAAAGAGCGACAACGCCGTCAGCGCTGCGGAGCCGATCGCCAGGCCCTTGCCCATGGCCGCGGTGGTGTTGCCTATGGAATCCAGCTTGTCCGTAATTTTGCGCACTTCCGGCGGAAGCTGGCTCATCTGGGCAATACCCCCCGCGTTGTCCGATATGGGACCGTAAGCGTCCACGGAAAGCGCGATACCCGTGATGGAGAGCATGCCCACCGCCGCACAGGCCACGCCGAAAACCCCTGCCAGATAGTGGCTGAGCAAGGTGGCGAGGCAGATCAAAAGCACGGGGAACAAAATGGACTTCATCCCCAGGGACAGCCCCGACAAGACCACAGTGGCGGGACCCGTCTCGGAGGACTGGGCGACGCTCTTGACGGGAGGGTAGTCGCTGGAGGTGAAGTATTCCGTGACGAACCCGATCAAAATGCCGGCAACGACACCCGACGTCACGGCCAGAAACACGTTCAAGGTTTTAGTGAAAAAGAAGATCAAGCTCAAAACGAAAGTACCGAAAATCATCTTGCCGCCGGCGACGAAAATTCCCACCCGGAGGGCGAAAGCGGCGTCGCCGTCTCGAATGCGATCCAAAATTTTTTTGACGTAGCCTATCTTTTCAGCGTACGACAACGCCAAGTCCACCCACTTGGAGAGATAAGGGACTTTCGTGCTGATCAGGAGGCAGCCCGCGATGGAGGAGAGAATGCCCCAACCCGCAAGAAGCAGGGGAAACGCCACGCCCCATAGGCCCAGCGCCGTGCCGTCGTTGTAGAGGTCCGTGCAGACGAACCCCACGGCCATGGCCGCGATCACGGAGTTCACGTAGGATTCGAACAAATCCGCGCTCATCCCCGCCACGTCGCCCACGTTGTCGCCCACGTTGTCCGCGATGACCGCAGGATTGCGCGGGTCGTCCTCGGGGATGCCCGCCTCGATTTTACCGACGAGGTCGGCGCCCACGTCCGCGGCCTTGGTGTAGATGCCCCCGCCCACGCGGGCAAAGAGCGCGATACTGCTGGCCCCCATGCCGAAGGCCGCCAACGATTGCACACTCAAGAACAGATACGCGACGGCGATTCCGGCCAGGCCGATCCCCACCACCAGCATCCCTACGATACTGCCTCCGGAAAAGGCCATGTCCAGCGCCTCGCTCGAGCTTTTAGTGGCCGCGAAGGTCGTGCGCCCATTGGCCTGAGTCGCGACGTACATTCCCAGCCAGCCGGCCGTCGCGCTACAGAAGGCCCCAAGCAGAAAAGCGAAAGCGGGGCCGCCGCCAAAACCTATTTTCCACATCCCCAGTAAAAGGAGAAAAACGCCCCCAATGAAAAACGCCAGCCATGTGTACTCCTTTTTGATGAAGGCCATCGCTCCTTTGTGGATAATCTGTGAAAGCTCCGCCACGCGCTCGTCGTCGATTTCCGACACCATCATTTTCCGATAAACCAGCCACGCATAGCCCACCGCTGTCAAACCCAAGATCAAAGTCAACAGCACCAATAAAATCGTCACTTCAGAAACCTCCTTAAGATTTTCTATTTACTGCTTCGTTCTTCGATCGATATGATGATCGATTATAGCTCAAAATTTCCCCAGAAAAAGCCCCCGTCGAAAACCGGCGTCAGTTATATGGAGTCATATCGAAGATCCCCGGCGTCTCTTCAAGTACCGGAAAGTATTTCAGGCGGAAGCCACGTTTGAAGAATTTTGTTCAGTTGGTCGAGTTCAATGGGTTTGCTGATGAAATCGTTCATTCCCTTGCTCAAGAAGAGCTCCTTCATCCCCGAAACCGCGTTTGCCGTCAAGGCCACGATAGCGACGCGGGCCCGCCAGTCTTCGTGCGCCCGTATCCGCTCGGTGACCTCGATCCCGTCCATTTCTGGCATCATATGGTCCATAAAAATGAGGTCGTATCGTTTTTCGTTTATCATGCGCAGCGCCTCTGCGCCGCTTTGGGCCGTATCGGCCTGGATGTCGTATTGCTTCAGCAGCTCTGAGGCGACGATGAGGTTGATCTCGTTGTCGTCCACGACGAGAACCTTGGCGTCCCCCGCTTTGAAAGAGCCCAGGACGTCCTCGGACTCCGGCGCCGGGCCGCGGTTCTTTCCGGAAGATTTGTCGAGGGCCCGCGCCAGGGCGGAGACCAAGACCGGCTCGAAAAGTACGTCCACATCCGGGCTGAGTTCTTTCTCGTCGGTGTCCTGCAATCTTTTGATGGAAATTTTTCGAAGCGGCCGTATGTCCGTCAGGCGCGCGCCGATATCGCCGCAAAATTCCTCCTCGAGAAGTTCATGCTGGTAAATCAAGTGAGTGCAGTTCTCCAAATTCGGAATCCCGAACACGTCGTCGGGGCTCTCCACGTGGCAGGCCGCAATCCCCAAGTTTTTCAACTTCTCTTCGAGGTTTTTCCCCATCAGCTCCCTGGCGAGAAGGATCACTTTCAGGGCATGAGGGTTCTCCACGGCGGCCAAGGGCTTGTTCGAGTCCGCGATCTGAGGAATGACGCAGGTAAAAACGGAGCCTTTGCCGTATTCGCTGGTCAGGCCCACCGTCCCTCCCATCAGCTCGGACAGTTTGCGTGTTATGGCGAGTCCCAGGCCCGTTCCTTGAATGCCCCGATGCTTTTTCACGTCCATTTGGGAGAAAGCGTCGAAAAGATGAGGGATATCCTCCTCTTTGATCCCCGACCCCGTGTCCTCCACGGCAAAAGAAAGCAGAACTTTTTTCTCGTCTTCTTTTTCGCCGCCCTCCGGCATGTTTTCAGGAAGGCCCAGGCGTGAGACCGAGAGCTTGACGTAACCTTTTTGCGTAAACTTCACGGAGTTTCCCAGCAGGTTCAAAAGAATCTGTTTGATTCTCACGTCGTCGCCAATGACCATGGAGGGGATGGAGGGATCCACGTTCGTCAAAAATTGGATTCTTTTTTCGAACGCCCGGACCTGAATCATCCCAGCCACGTCCGATATCATGGACGAGAAGTTGTAAGACACCGCGGTGATGTCCATCTTGTTGGCGTCGATTTTCGAGAAGTCAAGGATATCGTTGATGATGGTGAGAAGCGAATCGGAGGCCCGTGAAAGGTTTTGCGCATAACCGTATTGAACGTCGTCCAGCTTCGTGTGGAGAAGGAGGTCGCTCATCCCTTTGATGGCGTTCATGGGAGTACGGATTTCGTGGCTCATGTTGGCCAGGAAGATCCCCTTCGCCATGGAGGCTTCCTCGGCCCTTTCCTTCGCCTTGTACAGCTCGGTGACGTCGTGGAGGACGACCACCACTCCGTGCAAGCTCCCGTTTTTGTCGAGGGCGGGCGAGAGGACGCAGTTGACGGTAATCGCCCCGCCGCCCGACAGAAGCAGTCGTTGAGTGTAGCTGACGGGGAGAGACGTTTCCAGAACGGTACGGCAC
>JAISWV010000320.1 GCA_031270755.1 Synergistaceae bacterium | reverse complement strand
CTTGCCGCCTTCGGGAGTCATTTTCGGTGTATTCCGCGATACGGTGGCAATCGTCCTCGTCACGAATGATGCGATGCGATCAAGGTCTTCATTCACCTTTCCGGTCTTGACGCTTAACGGTATGATATATATAGTGTAACTGTTCAAACTCTGTATACGGTGTTGAGTCAAAGCGAGCGCGAGCGTTTTGCCGCAGGGGCTCTGCCGCCTCCGAGTTTGAAGGGTTACAACAGCATCCGACAAGAGCCGGGCTTAGACAGAAATTCGAAAGGAAAAACGACCTGGGCAATAAAAGAGGCTCGTTTCCTCGAAAGGAAGAACGCTTTTGAATAAAATTTATGTCGACGTCGCGTCCCTGATTCCGGGGACGAAACGATTGGAGTTCGGTACGCGAAGAATTTTTCACCGTTTGGAGCGCCAATATCTTTCCTTGGAGGCACAATCTATGGCTTATTGCCTTTTGAACTCCCAGTATGTGCCGCTGGACGTCACAGAAAATGCGATACAGCAGGCTGTGATGCTTGGATCTGTGAGTGGAGCCGCAGTGGACGCCCAGACGTTCGAGGTGCTGTTTCACGTCGTGACGCTGAACCCCTCCTTCAAGATACCTTTTTCGGTCTCTTCGTTCTTTACGTCTTTCAATTCTTGGGTTTGCTGACCATGCCGAGTCGTAAAACAGTGCCGGAAGAAGGTCCGGGCAAAAAAGTGACGAAAGCCGCGGCTAAAGTAAAGAAAACCGCCGCGAAAGAACGAGCGAAACCCAAGGTTGAAAACAACAAGGTTGAAAGCAGCAAGGAAGTCAAAGAAAAGCCGAAGCCCGCGCGCGCTTCGAAGACGTCGAACTCGAAAATATCGAGCTCCAAAGCGCCGCGCTCCAAGGCATCGAGTTCCAGAGCATCGAGTTCCAAAACGTTTTCCGGCGCATCGGCTACCGGCAAGACGCTGGTCATCGTGGAGTCTCCCTCCAAGGCGAAGACTTTGTCCAAAATTTTGGGCTCGGGCTATATCATCAAGTCCAGCGTGGGACACATTCGAGATCTGCCCCGCAGCCGTATGGGCATCGACATCGAGCACAACTTCGAGCCGGAATACATCCTGGTCAAGGGCAAGGCCGCCATCAAAAACGAGCTGGCCGCGTTGTCGCAAAACGCGTCGAACGTTCTGCTGGCCTCCGACCCCGACCGTGAAGGCGAGGCCATAGCGTGGCACTTGGCCGATCTTTTGTCTGTGCCGCTCCACGAAAAATGCCGCGTCCGCTTCTATGAAATCACCGCAAACGCCGTCCGCGAGGCCGTCGCCAACCCCAACGTCATCGACTTGCACAAAGTGGACGCCCAGCAGGCGCGCCGCATTTTAGACCGTCTCGTGGGCTATACCCCTTCCCCGCTGTTGTGGAACAAGGTCCGCTATGGGCTTTCCGCCGGCCGGGTACAGTCGGTGGCGCTGGATTTGATCTGCGAACGGGAGCGGGAGATCGCGAAATTCATCCCGGAGGAGTACTGGAACATTACTGTCAAGGCGGATGCCTCGGGGGGGCGCAGTTACGAACTGAAGGTCGATCGCTGGGACGGCAGGAGTTTGTGGAAAAACAGTTTACCGCTCCTGATCAAAGACGCGGAGTTCGCGGAGTCGATTCTCCAGGAAATTCGGAACAACCAGATCGTCGTCTCGGAGTTCCGCCTGAGGGAGAGCCAGCGCAAACCCCAGCCCCCCATCAAAACCAGCAGTATGCAGCAAGAAGCCGCGCGCCGTCTCGGGTTTTCCCCGCGCCGCACCATGAGGATCGCCCAAGAACTGTACGAGGGCATCGACATCCCGGGACGCGGCCACACCGGAATGATCACCTACATGAGAACCGACAGCCTCAGAATCGCGGAGGAGGCGATAAAAACCTGCCGCGAACACATCGCCTCGCGGTACGACCCCCGTTACCTGCCGAAGGCGCCCAACGTTTACGCGGCCACCGGCCGCAGCCAGGACGCCCACGAGGCGGTTCGCCCCACGGACGTGACTTTGACGCCCGAGTCGGTGAAAGGCGCTCTTTCGCCGGAGCAGTTCAAGCTCTACGACATGATCTGGCGGCGTTTCGTCGCGTCGCAGATGACCAACGCCCTGGTGGCGAACTCCACTATTTTGGCCGGCGCCGGGCGCGCGGGTCTGAGGCAGCTGGGAGAAAGCCTGATCTTCGAGGGCTGGAGCGCCCTGTGGCCCCTGGACCTGAAGGGCGATTTCCTGGCCCAAGCCGAGGCCGGAGAGCATTTGACGTTCGTCTCCGCCGAAAAAGAACAGCGTTTCACCCGTCCCCCCGCCCGGTATTCCGAGGCGACTTTGATCAAAACTTTGGAAGATGACGGCGTCGGGCGTCCGTCGACCTACGCCACCATCGTGGAGACCCTCTACAGCAGAGATTATGTGGAGAAAAACGAGGACAAGCGCCTGGAACCGACCTCTTTGGGAATGACCGTGGACGAGTTCCTGAAAAAGTACTTCGACAGCGAGAGCGTTGCGTCCATCGTAGACACGGACTTCACCGCCCAAATGGAAAAAGAACTGGACGAGATCGAAGAAAACAAGCGCAAGTGGCTGAACGTGGTGAAGGAGTTCTGGAAAGATTTCTCGGAGACCGTGGACGTGGCGAAAAACGCGGAGAAAGTTCCTCTGCCGGAGCCGGAGCCCATCGGTGAGGACTGCCCGGAGTGCGGAAAGCCCCTGGTCAAAAAACGGGGCCGTTTCGGGGAGTTTATCGCGTGCACCGGCTACCCCGAATGCCGATACACCCGCGCGATTCTGGCGGCTATCGGCGTGAAGTGCCCCAAGTGCGGAGAGACCGCCGGCGGCGATATCGTCAAGCGGCGCAGCAAAAAAGGAAAGACCTTCTTTGGCTGCTCGCGCTATCCGGATTGCGATTACGTCTCGTGGAACCAGCCCACGGGCGAGAAATGCCCCGATTGCGGGGCCCTTCTCCAGAAAAAAGGCAAAACGACTCTCTGTCCCGAGTGCGGGTACAAAACCCAGGAAGAGCCCATTGAAGCGTGAGGACGGGGCTGAAGCGTGAACGTTCTGAAGCGTGAATTTACCCCGGATATTGTCGTTGTCGGAGGCGGCCTTGCGGGATGCGAGGCCGCTTGGCAATTGGCCGAACGTAGTTTTCGCGTCCGGCTTTTCGAGATGCGCCCTCTGGTGAAAACACCGGCCCATGAGACCGATCGGCTGGCGGAAGTCGTGTGCAGCAACTCCTTCGGCGGCGAGGGGGACACCGGCGCCGCGGGCATTTTAAAGGCGGAGCTTGAGCTCGGAGGCTCTTTGATCCTCCAGTGCGCCCAGCTCTCCCGCGTGCCCGCCGGCGGTGCCTTGGCCGTGGACCGGGAGCGATTTTCCGTGGAAGTCGGCGCTCGTGTCGAGGGGCATCCTTGCATAGAGGTGGTGCGCCGGGAGGTGACGAGCTTGCCCCAGGGGCCCGCCGTCATTGCCACGGGGCCGTTGACGTCCCCTCTCATGGCGAAAGCGCTTCAGGACCTCATCGGAGACAGTTATCTTTCCTTCTTCGACGCGGTGGCGCCTATCGTGACCCGCGAGTCCGTCGCCATGGAAAAAACCTACGTGGCGGGGCGGTACGGACGCGGCAGCGACTACATCAACTGCCCCATGAACAAAGAAGAGTACTGGGCTTTTTACGAGGCCCTGACCGGCGCGGAACGCGTGCTTCCCCATCATTTCGAGGACGGGATGTTCTCCGGGAAAGACGCGTACTTCGAGGGCTGTATGCCTATCGAGGTCCTGGCGTCCCGGGGCGTGGACACGCTGCGTTTCGGCCCGATGAAACCCGTGGGGCTGCCGGACCC
>JAISWV010000186.1 GCA_031270755.1 Synergistaceae bacterium | reverse complement strand
CCGACATCCCCGACCTCGTGACGATTGCCGCCACCCCCGACTCGTTGTCCGCGCTGAATTTGCTTTTCCATTTTCGCCGGCTTGGTGATGACCTGACGTTCTTTCCGTCCGGCTCCGGTTGCGCCTCGATATTCCGTTTGCCTTTCGGCGAATTGGCCAAAGACAACCCTAGAGCTGTCATCGGAAACGCCGACGTTTCTTCCAGACCATTTTTCGATGCCAACACCTTATTTTTCACCGTTGCCGGAGAAATTTTCGAAACTATGCTTCAGGATACCGACAAAAGTTTCCTGGCAGCCTCGGCTTGGAAGAAATTGAAGGAAAGAGTATAAGGCACGTGTTCTTAAAAAATGAAACGAGGGGAATCGATATGAGGTTTGGTCACGTTACCGTCTTCGTCAAAAATTTGGAGGAATCTCTGCGGTTTTATCACGAGCTCGTCGGGTTGCCCGTAAAAAGGCGTTTCTCACCGAGGCCCGGCACGGAAATAGCGTTTTTGGGAAATGGCGAGACGGAAATCGAACTCATCGACAACCATGCTCAAGGGGATGTTTTTATGGGGCAGGGTATTTCTTTGGGGTTCGAAGTTACGTCCCTTCAGGAAACCTTGGATTTTTTGCGGCAAAAAGGCATTGCGGCCGGGGAAGTATCGCAACCCAATCCGCAAGTGAAATTCTTTTTCGTCTCCGACCCCAATGGCCTGAAGATCCAATTTGTCGAATATTTTTGTTGAGTTGTCGAGTTGTTGAAAAAGTTCTTTGGAAGGTTAAAAATTTATGTCAAAGAGAACTGATCGCTTGGAAATGTGCCAAACGTGGAGGTGCGTTTCTGCGTAGACACAAAAAGGCGTTACGCCTGTTTCTCGTCCCTTTCGGTCCGCAGCTCATTGAGGTAATTGTAGACCGTATAGCGGGAAATTCCCAAGTAGCGGGCGATGGTCTGAACACTTTTTTGTATCTTCAGGATTCCTCGTTTTTCCAGATAAGAAATCACCTCGAGCCGCTCTTTTTTGTTCATCAAACGTACTGGTTTGTGCACGAGCTTTATGGCTTCCTTGACGGTCTGCTCGATGTGCTGAGAATAGGGAAAATCTTCGTCCATATCTTTTTCGTTCTGCATGGACAAAAATTCGTCCAAGGAATGTTTGAGGGTCTCCAGATGGGTGTAATCGTAATTGATGCAAAAGGCAATGTTGCGTCCGCCTATACGGGCGCTGATCGTAGATGCCTTGAGCAGCTTGTTTCTTTTGCCTCCGCCCTCATCCCGGTTGATGTAATACCCATCGGCACTGTTGAGCACTCGTTCGAGGGCCTGAGGAATGAGCGGGTCGCCAACTTTACGCCCGGTGACGTGCCCGTTGAAAATTGTCAAGACAGCGGCTTCCGGGTGGTCCAGGTCGGAAATCACAACCTCGCAGTTGCTTCCGAAAGTTTCGGCGATAAGGCTCGCCAATTTTTCCAAGAAGTCGAGGAATTCATCTCTTGCGTTGTTTTCCATATTTAATGCCAGGCTCCTTCGCCACAACCCTTTCCTCATGAATACCTCTCAGAATAACACAAAATTTATTATACCTTGAAATGCCCGTCCGAAGTCTTTTTGCTTTTGGCTTCATGGCCGCGCGACTCGCTTCCATTATGTTTATACTACGACCTAAAACATTTGCCAAGCGATTGGGCTGCTTTGTACAGGGAGTTGATTGCGGGGGGATATCTGTTGAATGCGGGCGGATATTATCCGCCCCTACATGGGACGGGGGTTGCGCAGGTTCAATCTCGCACAAGAATTCCGCCGACGTTTTCGTCTTTGTAGATTGCCTCGACGACATGCTCCGCCTGTAGGGGCGGATACCATCCGCCCGCTGGACCTTGGTAAATGTTTTGTGCCGTGAGTATAAATAAAACGAAAACATTGGGTGTTGACATTTTTATCATTACTGTTATCATTTCAACATCTTGTTGAATAACCACTTTGTTTTAAAATTCCAGAATTAAACTTTTCGTCAGATAAAGCTTGACGGAGTTGTTCTTGATATGTTTTTTTATTTTTATTCGGGTATATGCTTGACTGCGGTAAGAGTACACTTTTTGATGCAATTGCTTCAAATCAGCCCAACGAAAGTTACTATCTTGCCGTCCACTTTAAAACGCCATGAACAGAGTTCTTGCAGTATATAATCTGTTAATTGGGCACTGCTACCGCAGTCAAGCATATACCCGATTTCTTTTAAATTAAATTTTTTAGCTGCTGAAGGGGAAGATCATGGACAACAAAGATATCGAACAAATCAAAAGTACCGCCGCCGGGATGGCGGAAGATTTGACCGCCCTGCGGCGATACCTGCACGCGCATCCGGAAGTTTCGTGGCAGGAGGTGGAAACGAGCCGTTTGATCGCCTCGAAGTTGGAGGAAATCGGATTGAACCCCCGGATCGGCTCAGGGGGAAAACCCGTGGGAGTTGTCGCCGACCTGGACTGCGGCAAAGGCGGGAAAAATCCCTGCGTGGCCTTGCGCGCGGACATCGACGCCCTGGGGTTCAGCGAAGAAAACGATATCGGCTACAAATCTCTCAATCCCGGAGCTATGCACGCCTGCGGGCACGACAGGCATATCGCCATGCTGTTGGGAGCGGCAAAAATTTTATATTCCATGCGGGATCGTATTCGCGGGCGAGTTCGTTTCAAACTTCAGCCCGCCGAGGAATTCGGCGCGGGTTCGGGCGCTCAGGTGATGGTAAAAGAGGGCGTTCTGGAGGGAGTGGACGCGATAGCGGGGATGCACCTGTGGTCCCACGTTCCGTCAGGAAGAGTCCAATGGCGTTGCGGCCCCGTGATGGGAACCTCCGACGATTGGGAGGTTTGCTTTCGAGGCAAGGGTGGGCACGGAGCCATGCCTCACCAGACCATCACCCCACCGTCATCGCGGCTCACTTCATCTTGGCCATTCAGAGCATCGTCAGCCGGGAGACCGATCCTCTTAAAACCTGCGTTATCAGCACGGGCAAGCTCCACTCCGGAAAGGTCATCAACGTCATTCCGGAGACGGCGGAATTGTGCGGCAACATTCGGGCGCTCGACCCCGACGTCCGCGCCGAAGAGTCTTTCCTGCG
>JAISWV010000112.1 GCA_031270755.1 Synergistaceae bacterium | reverse complement strand
GTCCCTTCTTCAAAAATCTCTTGCCGAGGGAGCCATCGGCTTGAAGCTGACGGGCGGGCACTATCCCCTCACTCCCGAGGCCACGGCCGACACCATAAAGGCCGCGACGGACGGTCGTTCGTATATCGCATTTCATGCGGGCAGCGCAAAAAATGGATCCAATATCGACGGTTTTATGGACGCGGTTGAATTTGCCGATGGGCGCCCCTTTCACATGGCGCATGTCAACGCCTACTGCCGCGGCATGGTTATGAAAGACGCCAAAGAAGAGCTAAAACTGGCTATACACACACTGAAGGAAAATCGTCAGATCGTCTCGGAGTTTCATCCCGCTCCCCTCAACGGAACCAGCGGCAAATGCAGAGACAGTCAGCCTGAAAGTCATGTCACCCGCAACTGTCTGCGTATGGGGGGTTATCCAGAAACCGAGGAAGGGCTGCGGCAAGCTCTGAAAGATGGGTATGCTCGAGTGTCGTGGGAAAATCTGGACGGGGAAAATCGTTACGTCCAGGGAATCAAGGCTTTCGAATACTGGGAAAATATGGAGGGAGCCTGTACCTGTTGTTTCCCCGTCAATAACAGAGAAAGCGCGTTTTTGTGTGCATCTGCCATCAATGAAAACGGCGGTTTCGTCATCGATGCCTTATCATCCGACGGCGGCGGCATTCCGCGAAATTTCATGATCCGATATGGTTATCAATTGGTGGACTGGGGACTTTGGACCATCGAGGACTACGTTTGTATGACTAGCGTCAATCCCGCCCGCATGTTGGGCCTCGAAAGCAAAGGACACCTCTCTCCCGGGGCCGATGCCGACATCACTGTTTTCGACCCCAAGGAACGCAGAGCGCTGCTGACCATCGTAAAAGGCAGGATAGTTTGTTTGGACAATGTGCTGCTCGCTGAAGAGGGCACGATTATCTGCACGGAGAAAGGTTACAATTTCGTCAAATCCACTGGACTGAATGCGCAAATCGTAGATCTTGAAAAAAGTATGCTGTATGCGGGACGTCTGGAGCAAAGAAATAACTCCAAACCGGAAGCAAAAAATCCCCGGTAACCGTTCCCATCGCTATTGCGGCCATTTTCATCTTCGGGCACATCGAGAAATTCTTTCAATCGGGTAAGAGGCCGCTCATTGGTTGGGCGGCCGACCTTCCTCCACACCACCATACGTACGGCTCCGTATACGAGAGACAACGCCAAACCGAACGCCCTTGAGTTATACTAAGGAGAGCGTCGACCCTTCTTGTGAAGGGGGAATGTTTGGCATGGGTCGAATAGATTTCAGGCAGGAGGGAATCTAAATGTATGTTGTTGTCGCCGCGAGCCCCTACGCGAATAGCATTGCGGCCCCAGAGGGACATTTCGCGCCGCGTGCCGCCGGACAAGCCGGAGAAATCCAGCGGGCTTCGCCGGAGCCGGCGCAAGTTTTGTAACGCGGCAAAATTCATGTCTGGTGAACAGGAACGCCTTCGGGAAGAATTGAGCGCCATCGAGGCTGAACTGCACCGGCTGGACGATTCCAGGCAGAAATTACTCCGGCGGAGAGAGAGCCTTGCCCTCGAGCTCCGCGAAATCGAAAATTCTCATACTCCAAATTTTTATTCTCCTGCCCTCTTTTCAACGCCTTCCGTGACAATAAAATCTTCCCCCGCGGAGAAAGTCGCTCTTTTCGGAAGCCTGTTTCGCGGGCGCGAAGATGTTTTCCCCAAGCGCTTCGAGAACGCCAAAACCGGCAAGAGCGGGTACCTGCCGGCCTGTAAAAACGAATGGAGCCCAGGCGTCTGCTTCAAACCCAAAATCAAATGCGGGGTCTGCAAGTCGAGGGCTTTCATCCCGGTAGAGCCTAAATTGCTGGATGCCCACCTGCGCGGCTATCTCCAGGGAGAAAGAACCGATAAAGACTTTACGATGGGGGTCTATCCCCTTCTTCTCGACGAAACGTGCCGTTTTCTGGCTGTCGATTTCGACAAAAATTCTTGGAAAGAAGACTCTTCAGCCTACGTCGATACCTGCCGGCGCTGCAACGTCCCCGCTTACCTGGAGCGCTCCCGCTCTGGAAACGGGGGGCATGTCTGGATATTTTTCGAGCACCCCGTGCCGGCGAAGACGGCCCGTCAGCTGGGGGCGTTCCTTTTGACGGAAACGATGGAGCGATACCCCCAATTGGGCTTCGAATCCTACGACCGTTTTTTCCCGAATCAAGACACTATGCCGCGTGGAGGATTCGGCAACTTGATCGCCCTTCCGCTTCAAAAGCGGCCGAGAGCGAAGGGAAACAGCCTTTTCTTGGACTCTTCGACCTTCGAACCGTGGGAGGATCAATGGGCGGCTCTGGCTTCTTTCCGAAAAATGCCGCTTCCCGAGGTCGAAGCCATCGTCGCGGACGCCGAGAGGGCGGGGCTCGTCCTCGGAGTGCGTATTGTGGAAGCCGAGGATGAGCTGGAGCAGAAGCGCCCCTGGGCTGCCAGCCCCTCCGGCAGTCACCTGCGCCGCCCGATGCAAGGGCCTCTGCCGGAGAAGATGACGTTGACTCTCGGCGACGGCGTTTACGTCGACAAGAAAGAACTGACTCCTGCTCTGAGGAATAGATTGGTACGCATCGCGGCGTTTCAAAACCCGGAATTCTATAAAAATCAGGCCATGCGCCTGCCCACTTGGGATAAACCGAGGATCGTCTCCTGCTGCAGAGACTTCCCCAATCACCTGAACTTGCCGAGAGGCTGTTTCGGCGATATCCGTCAATTGCTGGACGCCCACAATATCGAAATGACAATAAATGACGAGCGTGTCCCTGGAAAGCGCCTTCCCGCAAAAAGTTTTAAATTTTTAGGCAAACTGCGTTCACAGCAAAAGGAAGCCGCGGAGACTTTGCTGCGCTTTGAAACTGGGGTTCTGTGCGCCTCCACCGCTTTTGGAAAAACAGTTGTAGCCGCCTATATCATCGCGAAGCGAAAGGTCAACACATTGATTCTCGTCCACCGAACGCAGCTTTTGGAACAGTGGGTCGCGCGTTTGTCCTCGTTCCTAGGCCTGAAGGCCGATGAGATAGGCCGCGTCGGGGCCGGAAAAAGGCAGATTACAGGCAATATCGACGTGGCAATGATTCAAAGCCTGTATACGAAAGGCGTGGTTGACGATATAGTCGCGGACTACGGTCAGGTGATAGTGGACGAATGCCATCACTTGGCCGCCAGCAGTTTCGAGTCCGTCATAAGCCGGAGCAAGGCCAGGTATGTTCTGGGCCTTTCGGCGACGGTCATGCGCCAGAACGGGCACCATCCAATCATTTTCATGCAATGCGGCCCCGTTCGTTATGAGGTCGACGACCGGCAGCAAGCGCGGGAGCGGCCTTTTGCTCACCATGTGCTCGTCCGCCGGACGAATTTTCTCCTTCCCGAGGAACTGGCCGGGAGCGAAAATCTTAAAATATACGACATCTACAGGGCTCTTTCGGAGGACGAAAGCCGCAACGCCCTGATTGCCGCCGACGTACTGGCTGCGGTCCGGCAAGGGAAAAGCCCCGTCGTCATTACGGAGCGAACCGATCATTTGAACCGATTGTCGGAGCTTTTACAGCCGTACGTGCGCCATGTGGTCGCTCTGCAGGGAGGAATGAGCCCCCGTCAGCACCGCGAAATCGATGTTCGTTTGGGACAAATCCCTCCGGACGAACCGCGTGTTCTCATCGCGACGGGGAGGTACATTGGGGAAGGTTATGACGACGCGAGATTGGACACCCTGTTCCTGTGTCTTCCCATTTCCTGGAAAGGAACCGTCGCCCAATACGCGGGACGTTTGCATCGCCTGAACGACATGAAAAAAGAGGTTGTCATTTACGACTACCTCGACGACAAAATCCCCATGCTGCTGAAGATGTTCAAAAAAAGACAGCGCGGATACGCGGCGATAGGGTACGATATACAAGGAGCCGACGAATCGGCAGTCCATAGGGAGGAATCGTCTTGAACGATCTGTCCGAGATCTTGCTTGGATTTGCGGTTTTGCTAACGCCCAGGGCGGCAAGCTCTTTATCGGGGTGGACAGGGGAATCCGATAGAATTGAAAGACAGCCGCAGTTACACCGGAATGGGTGACTGAAAAAGAAAATATAGTTCTGAAAGTCATCGCCGGAAATCCTAATATAACTATAGCGGAGCAGCTCCACATTCTGAATGGACTTGGGCTAGATGTTTTCAGTCTTGGGAGCGAAGAAGGGGAAAAACGCAAAAGCTTTTTGTTGGGACGCTTAGAGGCTTCAGATAGTCTAAAAAAATTCCTGCCCACAGGTGAAATGCCGCGACACAAAATACCTCGATATCTTGACTGGTGCGGTGACGGACACCTCATCACCATCGCCCCGACGCGCTCGGGCAAGGGCGTGGACGTTGTAATATCCCCAACCTGCTGAACTACCCCGGTTCAGTCGTCGTCGTTGACTCAAAGGGAGAGAACTACGCCGTGACCGCCGGATTTCGGGCAAATAGACTGGGGCAGCAGATAGTGTGCCTTGACCCTTTCGGAATCACCGGGATGACAAAGCGACTTCGGTTATAAAGACGTTTCTGATCGCGGTGGCTTTCGGCGCGGCCCGCTCGACGGATATGAGCGCTTTGAGAGAAATGCTGACGAAGTCCGAGTCGGATTTTTTCGATACCCTGATCCCCAATATGATGAACCGGAGAGATATCCTGAACGGCACTCTCGCGGCGCCACCGAGATCATGAGTATGCCGAACGCCGAATGGAAAAGCGTTTTGTCCAGCGTCCAAAAGCACACGGAATTTCTCGTTTACAATTATTCTACTCGCGAACGAAAACTTTTGCCAATCCTTTAGAAGCAGGCTAAGGCGGACGGGGTATTCTTCCAGACGTGCGGACGAGTTCTGGCAAATCTTTCTGCTCGCGAGTAGATTTGCGTTCATGCCTGAGATAATGACGTTCGATGGCGATCCCTGTTAAAATCCGACGGCCCGGCGCTCTTTCTTGAAACGCTGGCCAACCTCCGACTCCAAGAGCTTTTGGCAGTCCTCGACGGTCAAGCGCGTGAGCGCCCTGGCCCCTGTTTTCAACCCACGATAGAACCGCGAGGCCAGACGCTCCTCTTGAGCTTGGAGCAGCTCCTGAAACAAATTATCGACAACCCGGGCGTTGGCGAATTGTTCGTCCTTGTCTTTGTAGACCTTGGCAATCTTCCGCCTGACGAGTTCCTCTCCTCCGTCCGCCAAGGCAAGCTTCGCGGCGCGCAGTTTGTTCGAAAAAATTTCCACCAGTTCCTCTTCCGTGTAATCCTCGAAAATGAACTTGTAGGCGAACCGCTCGCGCAGACCGGGGTTGGAGGCTGCGAGGAAGGCCTCCATCTCCTTGGGATACCCCGCGAAGATGACGGCGATTCGTCCGGCATACTCGGACATCAGAAGATTCAGGGTGTTGACGGCCTCTTTGCCGTATTCGTCCTGGGAAGACTCGGCGCAGAGCGAATAAGCTTCGTCGACGAATAGAACTCCGTCCAGGGCGGATATGAACGTTTCGGTAACGAGCATCGCGGTTTGTCCCAGATAAGGAGCGATGAGGTTCCCTCTGTGCGCCGCCACCAGGTGACCTTTTTTCAGCACCCCGAGCTCGCGCAGAGTCTCGGCGAGAATCCGCGCGACGGTGGTCTTGCCTGTGCCGGGGTTTCCCAGAAAAAGAAACGAAAAGTTGTGGGGTTTGACGGCCAGTCCCGCAGCCGCTTTTTTCTTTGAAACAAAGGCGTGCGCCGTCAGACGTTCGATTGCGGCTTTGATCTTGTCCATTCCCGCCAAATTGTCAAGTTCCCGCAGCGTCTGCGGCTTGAAGCGCCTGGATGTCCCGCGCATTTTGGGTGTTGTCGCTTTGGGCATTCCCAGCCAATCGAACGTCTCCGCATGGACGTCGCGCCGGCCGCTTTTGAGAAGGGCGAAGCGCGTTTTTTCGATGAACGTGCGCAAGACCTCGTTGACGCGTTTTTCTCGATGCTGCTGTCGGAAATAATTCCAAGCGTCATCGAGGATTTTTTCGGCACTTGCTGAAATTCGCATGTCCGCCATTCTAAACATGCCTCGCAGGATACAAGGCTCGTCGACGAAAATTTGCTCGGCGTTGAAGTCGCGGACATTGAGCGCCATTTCCAGCTCTTTCACACGGATCGAAAGCGTCGCCGTAAGCGACTTGAAGTCGCCGAAGAGAAAGAATCGGCTGCCATTGCCGTGAATTTTCAAGAAGTCGAGAAACTCGCAAAAATCCTTGTTCGGCAGTAAGGGCAGCAAATCCAAATCTTCCAGGCACAAAATGTTATCGGAAAGTCCGCTGCCCAAGCTGTCGTAATCATACTGCCAGGATCTTTCTTCCCATCTCTTGTACTGCTCGGACGAGGCGATAAACTCCCTGCACGACATGAAGTTGTAGCCGCCGCAAATCGCTGTGGCTTGGCGACTGCTCAAAAGGGTCCTCAAG
>JAISWV010000090.1 GCA_031270755.1 Synergistaceae bacterium | reverse complement strand
AAGTGGCATCGCGGGAGCGGCGATCCCCATTCACGGAGGAATCGTTCTCTCCATCGAGAAAATGTACCGCATCCTCGAGATCGACCCCGTGAACCGTGTGGCGGTTGTCGAGCCGGGGGTCGTCACCAACGACCTCTGCAAGACCGCCGCGGAAAAGGGATTTCTCTACGCCGGTTACCCCATGTGCACGGAGACCAGCTACATCGGAGGCAACGTCGGCACCAATGCGGGCGGCGGCAAAGTCGTCCGTTACGGCAGCACGCGGCGTCACGTTCTGGGGCTGGAGGTGGTTCTTCCCTCCGGGACGGTGATCGGGCTGGGGGGAAAATTCCGCAAAGACACCTGGGGTTACAGCCTGCTGCAGCTCATGATAGGCTCGGAAGGAACGCTGGGGATCGTTACGAAGGTCATCGTGAACCTGGAGCCCTTGCCGGGCAAAACCGTCAACCTGCTGGCAGCCTATCCCGATCTGGACTCCCTGGTTCTTACCGTCGCCGAGGTGGTGAAATCGGGAACGAAGATGATCTCCTGCGAGTTTTTCGATCGATTTTCGGCCAAGGTCACGACGGATTACGTGGGGACGCCGCTGCCTTATCAAGACAGAACGGAGGCCTACCTGTTGATCCAGATCGAGGGCGACAGCGACGGAGAACTGGAGGCGGCCTACGAGAAAGTCGGGACTTTGTGCCTGAACAGGGGAGCGTTCGAGGTGTTTGTGGCGGAAAACCGCATCGATTCGGCCATGATTTGGAACGTCCGCCAAAATCTGGCGGAGGGAATACGCGCTTACGACCCCTACGCTTCCCTCTCCGGCGACCTCGTGGTGCCGCTTTCTTCGGTGCCGCAGATGATGAAGGTGATCGAAGAGGTCTCGAAAAAGTGGAACATCAAGGTGGGAAATCTCGGGCACATCGGCGACGGGAATCTGCACCCTCTCGCGATCAAACCCGAGGGAATGCCGCCCGAAAAATGGGGAGAGTACGCGGAAGAGTATTTCCAAGAACTGATTTCAGAGTCGGTGAAGCTTGGAGGAGTGGGAAGCGGGGAGCACGGCGTCGGTTTTGTGAAACTGCCGGCGCTTCTGTCCACGAAAACCCCTGAAGAAGCCGCCATCCACCGCGCCATCAAGCTGGCTTTCGACCCCCAGGAAATCCTCAACCCCGGAAAGCTGGTTCGGCCCGGAGAGTGATATCCGGGGGGAAACACTTCCTCCCGGATAACGAGCGCCTCCTGCCCGGTTCTTGTTGGGCCGTTTTATTTTGTCAGAGGCGTTCGTCTTTGGGCTTCATTGTAGGAAAAAGAATGACGTCGCGAATCGAGCGGGAGTTCGTCAGAAACATGACGAGCCGATCGATACCGACTCCCATGCCCCCTGTGGGCGGCAGGCCTGTCTCGATGGCGTTGATGAAGTCCTCGTCAAAATCATGGGCTTCGTCATCGCCGGCCTCTCTTTTTTTGAGCTGTTCCTCGAACCGCGAGCGCTGGTCGAGGGGGTCGTTCAACTCGCTGAAGGCGTTGGCCAACTCCTTGCCGCACATGAAGAGCTCGAAACGATGGGTGTAATCGGGCGATTCCGGGTCTCGTTTGGAGAGCGGCGATATTTCGGTGGGGTGCCCCACGACGAAGGTCGGAGCCACGAGTTTTTCTTCGCAAAAAGCCTCGAACATCAGGTTCAAAACGGCAAAACGGCTTTCGCTTCCCTTCAGCTCGTTCCCCAACCCCTTTTCGAAAGCTATTTTTCGCGCTTCCTCATCGGACGTAAGAGAGCGAAAATCGACGCCCGTGTGCTCCTTCACGATATCGATCATCTTCACGCGGCGGAACGGCTGTCCCAAATCCAACTCGATCCCCTGCCACTCCACCTTCGAGGTCCCGACGGCCTCGGCCGCTTTGCGGATCAGTTCTTCCGCCAAGTTCATCATGTCCTGGTAGTCCGAATAAGCCCAGTAGACCTCCAGCATCGTAAACTCCGGGTTGTGCATCGTGTCGATGCCTTCGTTTCGGAAATTCTTGCCGATCTCGTAGACGCGCCCCATCATGCCGACCACCAAGCGCTTGAGGTAGAGTTCCGGCGCGATACGCAAATACATATCGAGCCCCAGCGCGTTATGAAAGGACTTGAACGGTTTCGCGGCAGCGCCGCCGGCCAGAACCGACAGCGTGGGGGTTTCGACCTCCAGCGTGCCGTGCTCTTCCAGGGTCCTGCGCAGCGACGCAATGATGCGGGCACGCTTACGAAAAACGTCGCGCACCTCCGGGTTGGCGATCAAATCGGTATAGCGTTGGCGGTAACGAACCTCCGTGTCCGTCAAGCCATGCCATTTTTCGGGCAAAGGGCGCAGTGCCTTACAAAGCAGCTTGTACTCCGTAACCAGTATCGTCAGCTCGCCCCGCTTGGTTCTGCAGGGATGTCCCACAACGCCGATCCAATCGCCTGAATCGACCCATTTTTTGAGAAAGTTATAGCCCACTTCCCCTACCTCGTTGAACTGGAAATATAGCTGCACCCGTTCGTCTTCATCGGCCAGGTCCGCAAACGTGGCCTTGCCCTGACGGCGCAGCGTCATCAACCGTCCGGCGGTACGGACTTCCACGTCGCGCGCCACCTGGTCCGGCTGCAGGTGGTCGTAATTCGCGCGGATCTCCCCAAGAGAGTCTTTGCGGTCCCATTTTTCCACGACGTAAGGATCGCAGCCCTCTTCTTCTCGGAGGCGCTGCAATTTTTCTTTGCGTTGGCGAAGAATTTCGTTTTCGGACTGAATTTGACTTCCCGCCTCCACAGACAAAGAAGTGGGCGAAGAGGCGTTTCCTGTCGTGAGGCTTTGGTTTTCGAGGTCGCTCAATATTTTTTTCCCCTTTCGATCATCGTGTTCCCATTATATAGCGAAAAAAGCGAAAGCCGGGAAAAATTAAGGAATTGAATCGTTCATGGAAAGAATGAAAAAAATGAAAAGAGCTGGAGAAGTTCTAAATCCGGCTTATCCCCCACACTATGGCCAGCCCTCCGAAGAACGAGAACGCGTTCATAGCAAGGGCCAATTTGGCGTTGTCGGAACGCCGCCCCGGAAGCAGGTGGTTCAGAAGGTTCGACTCCGCCGCGGCAGTAAAGATAAAAGAGGGCCGGCAGAACGAGAGCGGCTAAAACAACGGACATTGCAAGCACGTCCGCCAAGACGGTCAAACGCCTTTGATGAAACTCGTGTCGCGCAATCCCCGCCCGGACATCGTAAAGGCGCTGCTCGACGTGGGCATAGAGCTGGAAGAAGACAGCGACTGGTGGTCGGCCTGGGAAAAACGCCTGCTCCTGAGCGATACCGACCTGTCCTCCGCCGGGGACTTTCAGGGTAAAATGATGCTGAAAAACCGGGAGAGGAGGATTTTTCGATGAACGTAATCGAATCGATCAACGAGCGTCATACACAAAGAAGGGGAAATATTTCACGCTAATTGCGCCAAACCGGAGAAATTGTGCGTGGAAATCGGCCGGTGTGTTCTCTGAGAGGCTTGCAGCGGATTGCGGAATATATGAACACAAAACATGTCGGATAAAGTATGTAGTGCTACTTTAACATAGAGCGAGCTCATCGTGGAGTCGGATACCTTCGCCGGTACGACGGTCTCGTTCGTCCTGCCGGATTCGCCGAAAACGCCGAAAACGCCGCGGACCGAAGGAAAGGGGACCGGGTATTTCGGAGCAGGCAAATAGCTGCCTTGACAAACTCGGCGGGAGGAACATTCTGACACTCGGCCGGCAAATTCGCATGTTTGGAAAAGTTCGTTTCCTGCGCGCCGGCAACGTACAATCACACGTCCGCCAGAGAGCGGCCCGTTTTCAGCTCGACCTCCAAGGGAACGGCCAGAGCCGCCGCCGATCGCATGACGGACGCCAAGGCTTCTCCAACTTCAGCGGCCCGTTCTTCCGGGCATTCGCACACCAGAGAGTCGTGGATCTGCAGGAAGAGCCGCACGTCGCCGTCCCCGGCGAAACGGCGGTCGAAGTCCAGCATGGCCTTG